>JACQTG010000163.1 GCA_016210895.1 Acidobacteriota bacterium | reverse complement strand
GTCCACGAGCCGCCCGACCCGCGCCGCGTGCTCGAGTTCGAGGAGATTGCCGCGAGCTTCGGCTACTCGCTCGGGCTGGCAGCGGCGCACGTCCACCGCGTGCGGCTCGACGAGCCCCGCCAACGGCGGGGCCGCGGCCCGCGCCGGGGACCGCAGCGCGTAATGCACATCCCTGAGCGGCTCGACGTCTCCCCGCGCCACTACCAGCACCTTACGGAGAAAATCGTCGGCAAGCCCGAAGAGCGCATCATGGCCTACCTGATGCTGCGCTCGCTCAAGCAGGCCCGCTATGCGGAGGAGAACCTGGGCCACTTCGCCCTGGCCACCGATTGCTACACCCACTTCACTTCGCCCATCCGCCGCTATCCGGACCTGATCGTGCACCGCCTGCTGCGCTCCTGTCTGCGGAGGCAGGCGGAGGCAGGAGACAGGGAGGCAAGGAAGCAGGGGATGAGCCGAGATCTCCCCGAGGCAGGTGCCTCGGGGCTCGGCGCGCAGGGTAGGCCACCGTCTCCTAGGCCTCAGTGGTTCACCCCTTCGGGGAAACTCCCCGCCAGCACTGGCACCGGGCCGCTCAAGCCGGGCGAGCTGCGGGCCATTGCGGCCGAGTCATCAGAAGCCGAGCGGCGCGCCGACGACGCCGAGCGCGAACTGCTCAACCTGAAGAAGCTCGACTTCATGGAGCAGCACCTGGGCGACGAATTCGAGGCGCTCGTCATCAGCATCGCCAAGTACGGCTTCTGGGTGGAGCTCTTCGACCTGTTTGTCGAAGGCATTGTGCCGCTCGAATCACTTGGCCTCGACGCGCGGTATTCCTTCCACGAAGCCCCGCCGCGCCTGCTGCCCCGCGCAGGCCGCGGCGGAGGCGCGCCGAGCTTCCATCTCGGCGACCGCGTGCGCGTGCGCGTCGACCGCATCGACCGTGTCCTGAACAAAATCCAGTTCGCCTACCTGGCCCACCTCGGCGCAGATAGACCATCCGAGTAGGGCAAGGCCTTGTGCCTTGCCGCGGCAGGGGGCAAGCCCCCGCCCTACCCACAACTCCGGTGGCACCGGCGTCCCGCCGGTGTTGCTTGATCTTTTGCAGGGCACGGCTTCAGCCGTGCCGTTCGGGCGAGGAAGAACGGGCTTTAGCCCCTGAGGCCTCCGCCGTGCCAGCACTAAGCCTCAAGCTACGCTGACAGAGGTGTTAAATTTTGGTTGTATGGTTCTGGATGAATTTACGCGGCACACACTCCTGCTTACCGCTCGTTTTCTGACGGTCCTTCTCGCGTTGGTTGGCTTGATTTTTACAATCCGGGGATTTCTCTTGGCCCGGCGTTGGTTCGCACATATTTTCGTCACCAGTTTCTTGTGGCTCGACGATTTCCGGAACCGACGAAATCCTCGGCCTTGGCCAAAAATTTGGGTCAGTGAGGATGAGCAAAGAGGGCTCCGACTGATCGTGTGGGGCCTCGTGTTTCAATTCACTGCCATATTCTGCATCGAGTATGTAATCAGCCTGCAGTAGTGCCCTCCCCTGCACGCCCTTGTGGCGCCGCAGGGATGCGGCTATACTGCGGGCTTCCTGCGGGACCTGCCGGGCTGACAGAGGCCCGCTTGCGGCGGGCAAGCATACGCGCTGACTATGGGGACAATTCTGGTCGAAGTCGCGGAGGGCATTGCCACGGTTACGCTCAACCGGCCCGAGGTGCGTAATGCGTTGAACCGCGCCATGCGCCAGGAGTTGCTGGCGACGCTGGAGCGCCTGGCGGCCGACAAAAGCGTGCGCGTGATCATCCTGACCGGGGCGGGCGAGAAGGCCTTCTGCGCCGGCGGCGACCTGAGCGAGGTGGAAAATTTCAGCCCGCTCGAAGCGCGCGACTACATCGAGCTCTCCCGCGCGGTCAGCCGCACCCTCCAAACCATCCCGCAGCCGGTCATCGCCGCCGTGCGCGGCTACGCCCTGGGCGGGGGGTTCGAGCTGGCCTTGGCCAGCGACCTAGTCATCGCCGCCGACGACGCGCGCTTCGGCCAGCCGCAGGTGAAGATTGGACTCATCCCGGGCGGCGGGGCGACGCAGCGGTTGCCGCGCGAGATCGGCTTGCATCGGGCGCGGGCGCTTGTCTTTACCGGCGAGCCGATCACGGCGCAGGAAGCGGAGCGGTTGGGACTGGTCAACCAGGTCGTGCCGCCGCGCGAGTTGCTGTCGGCGGCGCAGGCCTGGGCGCGGCGGCTGGCGGAGTTGAGCCCGACGGCATTGTCGCTGGCCAAGGCCTGTTTCCTGCAGGCGCAGGAGATGCCGTTGAGCGCCGGGCTGCGTTACGAGGCGGAAATGTATGCCCTGAGCTTTGCCAGCGAGGATACGCGCGCGCGCATCCGCGCCCGCAAAGCGCAAGCGAAAAAGTAAGTAGAGCGAGGCCTCGCGGTGAATCCCGGTGGCAGGTGCCACCGGGCTCGGCGCCGGAAACATCGGAAAGGTAATCTGGAACTAATGAACTTGTCCATGTGGAGGGAAAACGAGAAATGGCTCTGATGTTTATCAATGGGGAAAGCGCAGCCGCGAGGAGCGGCAAAACCTACGAGGTCAAAAATCCGGCCAGCGGCGAGGTGGTGGACACGGCCCCGCTGGGCGGCGCGGAAGACGTGCAGGCGGCCATTGCCGGCGCCGAAGCCGCCTTCCCCGGCTGGCGCGACACGGCACCAGAGGCGCGCGGCCGGCTGCTCTTCAAAGGGGCCGAACTTGTTCGCGCGAAGATCGACGAGCTGGCCGTGCTCGAAACCAAAGAACAGGGCAAGCCGGTGGCCGAGGCGAAGCGCGAAATCGAGCACTTCCTCCACGGCCTGGAGTTCTACGCCGGCCTAGCCTCCAAAGTGCGCGGCGCCTACGTGCCGCTGCCCGACGGCAAGATGTACGGGATGGTGATCAAGCAGCCCATCGGCGTCTGCGCCGGCATCGTGCCGTGGAACTTTCCCATCACGCTGATGGGGACGAAAATCGGGCCCGCGCTTGCCGCCGGCAACACCATGATCGTCAAGCCGGCCTCCACCACGCCGCTCACCGCCATCCGCATCATCGCGCTGTTGAACCAGGCCGGGCTGCCCAAAGGCGTGCTCAGCATCGTCACCGGGCCGGGCGGCCTGGTGGGCGAGGAACTGTTGAAGAATCCGCGCGTCCGCCGTGTCGCCTTCACCGGCGAGACCGGCACGGGCAAGCACGTGGCCGAAGTCGCCGGTCGGGAAATGAAGCGCCTGACGCTCGAACTCGGCGGCAGCGATCCGATGATCGTCTGTGACGACGCCGACCTCGACCGCGCCCTCACCGGCGCTTCCGTCGGCCGGTTTTACAACTGCGGCCAGGCCTGCCTCGCCATCAAGCGGCTCTACCTCTTCGAGACCATCTACGATCAGTTCGTGGAGAAGCTCACCGGCAAGGTCGAACGGCTGAAGGTGGGCGACGGGCTCAAGCCAGAGACGCGCGTGGGCCCGCTGCACACGGCCGCTCAGCGCCAGGAAATCGAAGAGCAGGTGGCCGACGCGCTCAAGCGCGGCGGCAAAGTACTCGCCGGCGGCAAGCGCCCCGACGGAGCCGAGTTCGCCAAGGGCTTCTTCTATCTCCCCACGCTGCTGTCCGATGTCCCCGACGACGCCCGCATCGTGCAGGAGGAGTCGTTCGGCCC
>JACQTG010000179.1 GCA_016210895.1 Acidobacteriota bacterium | reverse complement strand
GCCCGAAATTTCTGCCTTCATCCTGCAAAAACTCCGCCAGGCGGCCGAGGACTACCTGGGCGAGAAGATCGAGAAGGCGGTCATCACCGTCCCCGCCTACTTCAATGACAGCCAGCGCCAGGCCACCAAGGACGCCGGGCAGATCGCCGGCCTCGAGGTCGTGCGCATCATCAACGAGCCTACGGCGGCGGCGCTGGCCTACGGGCTCGACCGCAAGAAGGACGAGGTCATCGCCGTCTACGACTTTGGCGGCGGCACGTTCGACATCTCGATCCTCGAAGTCGGCGAGGGCGTCATCGAGGTCAAGTCCACCAGCGGCGACACCCACTTGGGCGGCGACGACATTGACCAGGTAGTGATCGAGTGGATTGCGAGCGAGTTCAAGAAGGATCAGGGCATCGACCTCTCCAAGGACCGGATGGCGCTGCAGCGGCTCAAGGAAGCGGCCGAGAAGGCCAAGTGCGAGCTCTCGCAGTTGATGGAGACCGAGATCAATCTCCCCTTCGTCACCGCCGACCAGTCCGGCCCCAAGCACCTGCAGATGAAGCTCACGCGCTCGAAGCTCGAGCAGTTGATGGAGCACCTCATCCAGCGGACCGTGGGCCCGTGCAAGCAGGCGCTCGAGGACGCTGGCCTCAAGCCCGAGCAGATTCACGAAGTGGTGCTCGTGGGCGGCTCGACCCGCATCCCGCGCGTGCAGCAGATCGTGCGCGACCTCTTCGCCAAGGAGCCGCACAAGGGCGTCAACCCGGATGAGGTCGTTGCCGTAGGCGCAGCGGTGCAGGCAGGGGTGCTGGGCGGCGAGGTCAAGGACATCCTGTTGCTCGACGTCACCCCGCTTACGCTCGGTATCGAGACCTTGGGCGGCGTGGCCACGTCGCTCATCGCGCGCAACACCACTATCCCCACGCGCAAGAGCGAAATCTTCTCCACGGCCTCCGACAACCAGACCTCGGTCGAGATTCACGTCCTCCAGGGCGAGCGCCCGATGGCGCGCGACAACCGCACCCTGGGCAAGTTTCACCTGGTCGGTATTCCGCCCGCGCCGCGTGGCGTGCCGCAGGTCGAAGTCACCTTCGACATCGACGCCAACGGCATCCTGAACGTTTCGGCCAAAGACCTGGCCACGAACCGCGAGCAGAAGATCACCATCACCGCTTCCTCTGGCCTGGCCAAAGAGGAGGTCGACCGGATGCAGAAGGACGCCGAAGCGCACGCCGAAGAAGACCGTCGGCGGCTGGCCGAGGTGGAAGCACGGAATCGGCTGGATTCACTCATCTACGCCAACGAAAAGCTCATCCGCGAGAATCGCGAGAAGCTGGCCGAGGACGACGTCAAGGCGGTCGAAGCAGCGCTCGAGGAAGGCCGCCGGGCCTTGAACGAAGGTGGCATTGACCGTCTGAACGCGGCCGCCGAGCGCATCACGTCCGCCGGTCACCGCCTGGCCGAGGCTCTCTACCAGAAAGCCAGTGCCAGCCGCGACGCTTCCCAGGCGGAGACTGCCGGGAGCGAGCGCAAAGGTGACGGCAAGGCCAAAGAGGGCGAGGTCATCGACGCCGAATACGTCGACGTCGATGAAGGAAAGAAACCCAACTGAGGCAATGAACGGGATGCGAATCGAGCGTACCGGCGAGCCGCGCCGCTTGCGCCGACTCTCGGAGGGCGGCGCCATCTATCGCGTGCCCCTCAACCAGGGCCCCAGCCGTGTGTGGCGCAGGCTGTTTCTTGAGCAGAAGGAGTACACGCTCGACTTCATTCCGGCCTTGGTGCGCTTCACCTACTACCCTCCGGCGGCCAACTTCCAGGCGGAGGAAAGGGAGCTCGAGCAGCGCCTGCGCTTGCTCGACACCTGGATCGAGAACACGAACCGCCGCTGTGGCCGCAGCAGCCGGCGGCACGCCAGGGAAGCGGGCGGGGAGAAAGCTAAGCTCTTGGGGTCGAATGAGAGTTCTGAGGGGGTCGGCGGAAAAACGTAGAGCGCGAAGCGCAAAAAACGTAAATGGTTACCGCCACCAAGCCTGATTATTACGAGGTTCTCGGCGTCAAGCGCAGCGCCTCGGCGGAAGAGATTCGCAAAGCCTACCGGCGCCTGGCCCGCAAGTACCACCCCGACGTCAACCCCGGCGACAAAACCGCGGAGGAGAAATTCAAGCAGATCCAGGCGGCCTACGACGTCCTGAGCGACGCCAGGAAGCGCAAGGTCTACGACCAGTACGGGTTCTACTCCGACCAGATCCCGCCCGGTGGCCGCCCGCCGGGAGCCGAAGGCTTCGACTTCACCGGCTTCGATTTCTCCGATTTTGCCACTGGACGCGGCACGAGCTTCCGCGACATTTTCTCCGACTTCTTCTCCCGCTTCAGTGGTGGTGGGCTGGGAGAGGAGCCGACCGGGCCCGAGCGCGGCAGCGACCTCGAATACGGCATCGAGATTGATTTCTGGGAGTCGATTCGCGGCGCAGTGAAGAAGATCGCCGTCACGCGTCTGGATGCCTGCTCGGCCTGCCGCGGGGCCGGCACGACCGGTGGCCCCGCGACCTGCTCCGCCTGCGGCGGCTCGGGGCGCGTGCAGCAGCAGACGGGCCGGATGCGGTTTGAGTTGACCTGCGCGCGCTGCCACGGCTCGGGCCGCACGCGGACGATTTGCCGGCACTGTGGCGGCGAAGGCCGCGTCAACCGCACGGAAACGATTGACGTGCGCATCCCGCCGGGGATGAGTGACGGTGCGCGGGTGCGGGTGGCAGGCAAGGGCAATGCCGGCCTGCGCGGCGGGCCCGCGGGCGACCTTTACATCGTCACGGCGGTCCGCCCGCACGGTTATTTCGAGCGGCGCGGCGACGACATCTTCACCACCGTGCCCATTACCGTCAGCGAAGCGGCCCTCGGCGCCCGCATCGAGGTGCCGACGATTGACGGTCGCTCGGCACTGAAGATTCCGCCCGGCACGCAGAGCGGGCAGCGCTTCCGCATGCGGGAGAAGGGTGCGCCCTCGGCGCGCACCAGCCGCCGCGGCGACCACATCGTCGAGGTGCAAATTGTTCTGCCCCGGGTGATGGACGAGCGGCAGAAGCAGATGCTGCGCGACTTCGCCAAACTCGAGCGGGATGACCCGCGGGCGGACATCTACACCCGCGCCGCCCGCTGAACCGGGATGTTTGTCGATTGGTCAGGGCACGGCTTCTCGGAGCGAAGCGGAGACCCCGCGCTTGTTGCGGGGAGCCGTGCCGAACAGAAACGAGAACAAGCGGGGCGTTAGCCCCTGAGGGTGAAATCGCCGGATGGCGAGAAAGAAAAAAGCGGGCAAGGTCGGCTACATGATTAGTGCCGTGGCCGAGAAGTATTCCGT
>JACQTG010000168.1 GCA_016210895.1 Acidobacteriota bacterium | reverse complement strand
GGGTAGGGTCAATCGCCTCGTCGAAGCTGGCGTTGGCAAACACCACCGACTGGTCGCGCTCAACCAGCCGCTGGTAAAAACGCGAGGTCTTGCCCCGGCCGAGCAGCACCGCCGCCACCTGCAACGGATAGGAGTCGGGATGGTCGATTTCCGGAGCGTGATAGGTAAGGAGCAGCCGCTCCAGGTTGGTCGCCTTCTTCACCACCACGCGCTTCTCGCCGCGCTGCGGCGGCTCGACGATGCGCACCGGCCGCGGCTCCGGCCCGCGCGGAATCCCGCCAAAGAGCTCCCGTACGCGCGCCAGTACCGCCTCCGTCTCGAAGTCGCCCACGATGACCAGGATGGCGTTGTTGGGGTGGTAGAAGCGCCGGTAGTACGCCTCCATCTCTTCGGCCGTGGCCCGCCCCAGGTCCTGAATCCACCCGACCACAGGGTTCCTATACGGGTGCTCGCGGAAGGCGGTGGCGTAGACTTCCTGCCGCAGCGCCCCCCAGGGAGAATCGAGCCCGATCTTGAGCTCTTCGATCACCACCTGCTTTTCCGGGTTGTACTCCTCCGGCACGAAGGTGTTGTTCGTCATCCGGTTGGCTTCGATTTCGAGCGCGACCTCCCAGCGGTCGCTGGCGAAGTTGAAGAAGTAGCCGGTGAAGTCTTCGGCGGTGAAAGCGTTGTTGGAGCCGCCATTGCGCAGCGTGATGAGGTCAATCTCGCCTTTGCGATAGCGGTCGGTGCCCTTGAAGAGCATATGTTCCAAAAAGTGCGACTTCCCGGTCTGGCCCAGCTCTTCGTTCCGCGAGCCGACCCGGTAGATAATGAACGGGCTGACGATGGGCGCGGCGTGCACTTCCTTGGTGAGCACGACCAGGCCATTGTCGAGCACAGTTTTCTGTACTTTCCCGGCTTCGACCGCGGAGGCAATCCCCGCCAAGACGAGGAACGCCAAGAGAAGGCAGAGAGAGCGGAAGTAGATCTGACGCATAACGGAACCCTCCGAAGATGGCCGACTAGAAGATGGCAAACTTGGAACTCTAGCACGCACCGTGCACATGGTCAATTTGCTGCCCCGGGCCAAACTCCCGCTTGCTGTGCGCCGCACCTGCGGCTATGCTGCCCAAACAATTCGACATCTGCACTTTGAGGCAGGATATGAATCGCTGGACACGACGAGAGTTCTTCCTGACCAGTCTCTTGGCCGCACTCGCAGCACGCGGGCGGACTCTGTGGGCAGCCGAGAGCCCCCGCGCTGGCGAGAGGCCCGCCCCAACCCCAACACCTGCGGGCACGCGTCCGTTGCTGGTTTCCAGCGCCAACGGTCTGCGGGTGCTCGACCGCGGGATGGAGGTCCTGAAACAAGGCGGCGACACGCTCGACGCCGTGTTGGCGGTCGTCAATGTGGTCGAGGACGACCCCGAAGACACCTCGGTCGGCTACGGTGGGCTGCCCAACGAGGACGGGGAGGTCGAACTCGATGCCAGCGTGATGCACGGGCCTACGCGCCGGGCGGGTGCCGTGGCCGCGCTTCGTCACATCAAGAATCCTTCGCGGGTGGCCAAGCTGGTGATGGAGCGCACCGACCATCTCTTGCTCGTGGGGCGCGGAGCGCTGCGCTTTGCCAAGGCGCACGGCTTCGAAGAGCAGAACCTCCTGACCGAGCGCGCCCGCACCGCCTGGCTCGCCTGGAAGGAGGCGATGAGCGACCGCGACAACTGGGGCCCTGGGCTCGACAGCCCGGAGTGGAAGGAGCGGATGTCGCAACTCCTCAATCCCGAACTTTCGGGACCGGAGAAGCGCGCCTGGCTCGACTGGATCCGCGATGTGATTCTCTATCCGCCTGCGGGCACGATCAACTGCCTGGCGGTCGACACGCAAGGCAATCTCTCCGGCACAACCACCACCTCCGGCCTGGCCTGGAAGATTGCGGGCCGCGTGGGCGATTCGCCCATCATCGGCGCCGGTCTCTATGTGGACAACGACGTCGGCGGTGCCGTCTCCACCGGCCGCGGCGAGGAATGCATCAAGGTGGCCGGAGCGCACACCGTTGTCGAGATGATGCGCAACGGGATGTCACCCACAGAAGCTTGTCTTGAGGCACTGCGCCGAGTGGCGGGCAACTACCACGAGGACAAGAATCGGCTCCAAAAATTTTATGTTCTCTTGTACGCGCTCAACAAGGACGGCATGCACGGCGGCGCCGCGCTCTGGTCCCACTCCCGCAACGTGCGCCGCCGCAGCTACGCCGTCCACGACGGCGCCCAAGCCCGGCTGGTGGAGTGCGCCTATCTGTTCGAGGGCCGCTCGGAGTAGTCCACGGCGTGGATTGACAGTTCAACTTGTGGTATAGTTTGGGGCTTCGTGCACGTCTCTAGGCGCTTCGGAAACGCCACCAATCGCAAGCCGCCACGATGGAACGATTGCGCGTTTCGGTCGTCCGCTACCTGAACACGGCCCCGCTGGTTTGGGGGTTCCAACACGGGCCCCAGCGGGACCAGGTGGAACTCTCTTTCACTGTGCCGTCTGCCTGTGCCGAAGCGATCCGCACGGGCGCGGCCGATGTCGGCATCATTCCCTCCATCGCCTATCAAACCATTCCCAACCTGAAGCTGATTCCCGGCATTGCTCTGGGGGCGCGGGGCGCGGTGGAAAGCGTGCTGCTGGTGAGTCACGTTCCGGCTGCGGAGGTGCGTTCAGTTGCCGTCGACACTGGCTCGCGAACGTCCGCGGCGCTCGTGCGTATCCTCTTTGCGCAAAAATGGAAGAAGCAGCCGCAGTTCCGCCAGCAGGAACCCAATCTCGAGACCATGCTGACCCAGAATGACGCCGCGCTCGTCATCGGCGACCCGGCCCTGCAATTCTCCCTCAACTCGGTCAACGTGCCGGGCGCGGCGGAGGTCGGCAAACTCTTCGTCTACGACCTAGGCGCGGAATGGCGGCGCCTGACTGGCCAGCCTTTCGTCTTTGCCGTCTGGGCGGTGCGAGCGGAAAAGGCCAACTCGGAAGTTGCCCAGCTATTTACCGCCTCGAAGGAGTACGGCTTGGCGCACGTGGAGCAGATTGCTGCCGAAGCCGCCGAGCGGTTGTACGTGCCGGCGGCCGGCCTGGCCCACTACCTGCGCCAGAACATGCACTACTCGTTGGACGACGAG
>JACQTG010000167.1 GCA_016210895.1 Acidobacteriota bacterium | reverse complement strand
GCGCACGTGTTCTTTGCAGGGCTGGTGCAGGGTGTGTTCGACCAAGGCGGCCGCGGCCTCCCAGACGTTCAGCGTGTTGGTGAGGATGATCGGCGTTTCGAGCTGGCCGAGCTCGTTCACTTGCGTTGAGCCGATGAGTTTGCCGAAGCCGTTGCCGACGACGATAGCGGCAGGCACCTTCTCCTGAAACGCGTTGCCGGGATGCGGCAGGATGGCGGTGGCCCCGGTGCGGACGTCGTCGCCACGGATGAGCGTGAAGTGCCCGACGCGCACGCCCTCGACGTCGGTAATGGCGTTCAGCGGCCCGGGCCCGAACACACCCGGGGCGATGCCGAGATCGCGCGCCCGCGGACGGCGGGGCTCGTCACTGGTGGCAGCAACAGCGGTCAGCAGAAGTAAACTGACAAGCCAGGTGCGGTGCATGGCATTTCCTCCTAGAGCTGCAAGGGGATTCTAGCGAGGTTTGAGCCAGATTAGACAAGCTCCCGGTGCGCGGCGCGCTAGCGGTACATTTGGCTGCGGATGAATTCCAGGACTTGAGGCTGGAGGGGTTCTTTGAGCTGGAAGTTGAAGTCTTTGTCTCGGCCAAACTGCAGCACCTGGTCTTCATAGCTGGCGATCGTGAGGTCAAAGGCTGAACTGGAGCGAACTTGCTTGATGTCGAGGTATTTCCACAGGCGGGAGTCTTTTTGCCGCATGGAGACGTATTCGATGTGCGTGTCGGTAATCTTGAGCGTGCCCTCGCAGCCGCCGAACGTGTGGAGGTGTTTCGCAGCGAGCTCGTAGCGGGTGCGCAGAGAAGCCGTGGCTTCCGCTTGAGCGGGACGGCCTACACGGACGACGACAAAATTGAAGACCTCGTTGCTCACCACGCCGTCGAGGAAGTGAAATTCAAAAGGTTTGTCGCGGCCGAATTGCCAGCTTTGGTCCTCGTAGGTGTGGATGATGAGATTGCGCAGGCCCTTCCGCTCCACGCGCTTGATTTGAGGATAGAGCCAAATGCGGGCATCGCTGCGGCTGTCAGTCTGGTAGCGGATGTCCTGTTCGCTGATGACTAGCTTGCCTGCGCAACTGCCGAAGGTATGCTCGTGCTTGACGCGGAAGCTGTAGGTATCCGCTTGCGCGGGGAGCGCCAGCAGAGTCAGCGAGAAACCGAACCCTGCCGCCAGGCTGGCGCGTGCGAGACGCTTCATTCTTCTCTTGAGTTTGATTTTCCCATTGTGTCCGGAGAGCGTCAAGCCAGTGGTGGGCGTGCCGCCCAGGTTGACAAGACTGCAAAAGCCCAGGTACGCTCTACGGCGCTCTCGGCAGGGGGAGATTCGCAGACTCATACAGTGCCGATGAACTCGCAGCCGCGTCGTGTGCAGGTGGCCCTGCCCACGAAACTTGAAAGTATTGACCTGGGCGAAGAGATGGCTCGCTGCGTGGCTCTGGCCGCGGGGTTTGACGAGGACGATCAGCACAAGATCAGCATGGCCGTCCGCGAGTCACTCATCAATGCCTTCCAGCACGGCAACCAGCAGGACAGGGGGAAAAGCATCGGGCTGGATTTCCTGGTCTATTCGAATCGCCTGGTCGTGGTCGTGTCCGACGAAGGGCGTGGATTCCGGCTGGAGGACGTGCCCGACCCGCGCAGCGATGAACGGCTGCTGAAAACCTCCGGGCGGGGCATCTTCTTGATGCGGACATTTATGGACAAGTGTCAGGTAGAGCGCGGGCAGCACGGTGGAGCCGCGGTAACCATGACCAAGTACCTGGGCACGCCCGCGGGGCAAGGGAAGCGAGAGACTGAGAAAAAGGAGAAGCAACCGTGACGATTAAAGTCAGCAAACGGGACGTGGGGGGAGTTGTGGTCTTGGACTTGAGCGGGCGTATCACCCTCGGTGAACCCAGTGCCCACTTGCGGGAAACACTGCGGCAGCTCCTGGGCCAGGGGCAGAAGAAGATTCTCCTCAACCTGGCTGAGGTGGCCTACATTGACAGTTCCGGGTTGGGGGAGCTGGTTTCGGGCTTCACCACGGTGAAGAATCAGGGTGGCCAGTTGAAGCTGCTCAACCTGACCAAGAAGGTCAACGATCTGTTGCAGGTCACGAAGCTGTATACCGTCTTCGAAGTTCACGACAACGAAGCGTCGGCCGTTCAAAGCTTTCAGTAGGAATGCGGCTCCGAGCCGCGGTCGGGCAGGTGCCCCCTGGCGCCGCCGCAGCCGAGTCGGCTCGGGACGAAAACATCGGCTATGCCTGTGGTCAAACAATTCTCGGTTGTGCTGGAGAACCGCCCCGGCGCGCTGGCCGAAGTCTGTAGCGAACTGGCCAAGAAGGCCGTGAACATCCAGGCGGTGATGGTGCCCGACGTGCGCGGCTTCGGGCCGGTGCGGATGGTGGTGAACAACGCGGAAGCCGCGACGCGCGTGTTTGATGCGATGGGTCTCCGCTACAGCTTGGAAGAGGTCTTGGCCGTGCGCTTGTCGGACAAGCCCGGCGCGTTGGGGCGCGTGACCCGAAAACTGGCTGAGCACGACATCAACATCGAGTACGCCTACGGCAGCATCGAAAAGGGTGCCCCACAAGCTCTGATCGTCCTGGCGGTTTCCGATTTGCGCAAAGCAGCGGCGCTGACGAAG
Organism: Acidobacteriota bacterium; assembly: GCA_016210895.1. The sequence continues at coordinate 897 of JACQTG010000167.1, read as the reverse complement.
TAAACGGCTTACCTCTTGGCTTGCTCTCCCTGGCAGACCTCGCAGGGACAGATCTCTCGAAAATACGTGAAGCTGTAGATGCCGGTGCTATGGGCGTCGCTGAAGGCAAAGCGGACGGCGTAGTGGCCCACGGGCTCGGCCTCGAGCGCGCGCACCGTTTCCTGATAGAGAGGCAGAAGGGCTTTGCCGGCGGCCTGCTCGTGCTGGTGGCGACAGGTGGCGCAGGGGCAGCGTCGGCGCAGGTAGTCGAACGGGTAATGGCTCCGGTGGCCGTCGGCCCAGTCGATGTCCACACCCGCGCCCGAGGTGACGTGAATCTTGACGCCAGTGGGTTGCGTGCGCGGATTGCTGAACATCGCTGAAGTAGCTAACAGCCCGGAAAACAGCCCAAGCCCATCTTTTCCGCCGCCGCCCGGCGCAGTCGGGTGGCGAGCTCGAGCGTCCGCGTCGCTGCCTCGCGGGCGCGCTGCTGCGCGTCCGGCGTCGTGGCGTACTTCTCCAGGAGCCGCCGGCCGAGTTGCTGGTGATGGAGCTCGTCGGGCTGGATGGTGCGGCGGTAGAGTTCGGCGGTTTCGTGGTCGCCGACCAACTCGCAGTAGCGGAGGAAGGACTCATTGACCTGGTAGGCGATGGCTTCGAGCGTGAACTGGCCCGCAGCGATCTTTTCCACGGGTGTGGTGAGACTCTTTAGATAGGCGAAAAGCGGGTTCTCCGCCGGAGGGGTGAAGTCGGCCAGCGAGATCCCCAGCTTGTGAAGGCGACCTTCGACAAGCTGAAAGTGGCGCGCCTCATCGCCGGCCTGCTGCGCGAGCGCGATCTTGATGTCCCAGTCCGGCACCGTCGGCATCCACATGGCGGCTAATTCGGCGACGCTGATCTCATTGGCCAGCGCGATGC
>JACQTG010000165.1 GCA_016210895.1 Acidobacteriota bacterium | reverse complement strand
GGCTAAGGTTGGGCGAAGTTGAGCTGGAGGATGTCCTGCTGGAGGGCGAGGAGTTGTTCGATGCCGTGCTTGCCGAGCGCGAGCAGGCGCTCCATCTCGGCCTGGGAGAAGGCGCGGCCTTCGGCGGTGGCCTGGACTTCGACCAGGCGGCCGCTGCCGGTCGCGACCAGGTTCATATCCACCTGGGCGCGCGAGTCCTCTTCGTAGGTGAGGTCGAGCAGGAATTCATTGTTGACGATGCCGACGCTGGTGGCGGCCACGGCATCGGTCAGGGGCAGGGTGCGGAGGATGCGCTGGTCCACCAGGCGGCGGCAGGCAAGCGCCAGGGCGACGTAGCCGCCGGTGATGGCGGCGGCGCGGGTGCCACCATCGGCCTGGATGACGTCGCAATCCACCCAGACGGTGCGCTCGCCGAGCGATTCGAGATGGGCCACGGCGCGGAGGGAGCGTCCGATAAGCCGCTGGATCTCCTGCGAGCGGCCGGAGAGCCGGCCGCGCTGGGAGTCGCGTGGCGTGCGCCGGAGCGTGGCGCGCGGCAGCATCGAGTATTCGCTGGTGATCCAGCCCTGGCCGGTGCCCTTGCGCCAGGTGGGCACGCCGTCTTCGACCGTAGCCGTGCAGATGACGCGGGTAGAGCCGTCTTCGATGAGCACGCTGCCCTCGGCGTGGGGGATGAAGTTCGGGGTCAGCTTGACGGGACGAAGCTCGTCCGCCGCCCGGCCATCGCTGCGCACAAACCCTCCTTTGCGGCTCGCGGGCATTATAGCACCCGCCTGCGGCCATAACTTCATTCGTCGCCCTTCGTACTCCGTTCGACGCCGTTTGTACGCTCTGGTGGTTGTGGCAGTTTGGAGTGAACTGGGAGGGGAATGGTGGAGGCGGGGGGAGTCGAACCCCCGTCCGAAAAGCCTCGCGGCCAGAAGCCTACATACGTATCCCGCTCTGAGTGTTTCGCCCGCGCGCGTCAGGAACGGGCGAGACCGCGCGCCGGCTAGCCTGATTGAGTTCGCGCGCGGTGCCTCAGGCGGTGGCGCCGCGCGTTAGCCCGCTGGGTTGACGCCTTCATCCCATCGCGCGGGCTCGACGGGGAAGACGCGCTGCTTAATTAAGCAGCGTAGGCCAACTGAGTGTTGGCGGTTATCGTTGGTCCACGCGATTACGGGCACGTGGGGCCCGGTATGCCTTCTGGTCGCTCCTGCTTCCGTCGAAACCGTTTCGCCCCCATGGGCCAATTTCCAGGGTAACAGGCCACGCTGATGGCGTCAAGCTGGCTCAGCGAGTTCCGGGTTGACACCAAGTGACGCCTCCAAGATAATTCTCCCACATTGTCGCCCGCGAGCCGCAGGAGACCTGGTGATGGCAGCTGACGCACAGCACGCTTTGCAGAAGGCCCTGAGCGAAGGGCTGGCGAGTATTCAGCGGCAAGTCGGCGAAGTGCAGAAGTCTTGCGCTTCCCTCCAGCAGGTCCTCAAGCAGGCCTCGGAAGACCGCGTGGGCGAGCTCCTGCCCTCACTGCTGCAGTTGCAAACCGCGGGGGCCGCACTCTCGGCCTCGATTGAAGCCGTGCTGCGCTTTGCGGGTTCCTCCATGCAGTGGGCGCGGGGTACAGGCGACACCCCGGGCATGGTAGCCGCACCTCCCTTGCGCGCTGCGCCGGGGGTCGAAGCAGCCGAAGAAGTCCACGAAGTTGACCTGGACGCGCCGGTGGAGGCCCCACCTGAGCCCGTCGTCGAAGCGCCCGCGGGACCTCAGCGCATCAGCGAGCAGGAAATCGAGCAGCTCTCTTCGGACCTGAAAGACCTGCACAAGAAGGCCAAGCGCTTCGCCAAGGTCACCGTGCAGGAGTTAATGATGTACAAGAAGGATGAGGTGGAGAAGGGGCGTAATAGCAAGGATCTCTACCAACGTCTGCGCGATGAAATCGATAAGAGCAAAGCCATCTACGACCAGCGCTTTGCCAACATCGCGGAGCACAACATTGACTATCTCTACGACGAGTTGGTGCGCGTGCTGGCCAACGATGATCCCAGTTTGCTCGGCAATTATCCCTATCCGGTCCCATCGCGTCCCTGACCTCTTGCTGCGGGCTTGATCCCCCGCTCAGGGCCTTGGTTGACCTCAGGGTTTATGCAACGAACCTGGTTTTTTGGTCTGGGATTCTTGCTCGCGTTGGCGCTCGCTGTCTTCGCCGCCGAACCCGCCGATGAGGCAGGCGCGCTCCTGGCCCACTACGCGCAGAGCCTGCGCGCACGCCCCAGTGCCGAGGCCTACGCCCGCCTGGAACAATACGCTCAGGAGCACCGCGGCAGCGAGTGGGCTGCGCGGGCAGCGCTCGTGCTGGGTCTGGCCGATTTGGACCAGCAAAGGTCGGACCGGGCCGCGGAGAACTTCGCCCGCGCCGCGGAAAGTTATCTCTTGGGCGACTATGGCCGCCTGTTCTGGGGACAAACGTTGCGCCGTCGCGGCGACACAGAACAGGCGCTCACCATCCTCGCGGAGTTCCACCGCCGCCATGCCCGCAGCCGCTTAGCCGACGCCGTCCGCATCGAGCAGGCTTCGATATTGGTTGAGCTCGGCCGCACCGAGGAAGCCCAGCGGGTGGTGACGGCTGAGCCCAACTGGCAGCAGCGGCCTGCGCTGCTGCTGGCGCTCGCGCGGGCGCACGTGGCCGCGGGCGAGGCCGAGCGCGCAGTCGAAGCTCTCCACCGGATTTACTACGAGTTTCCCTTGAGCCCGGAAGCCGAGCCGAGCAACCAGTTCCTCGCCGAAATCCGCCCGCAGCTCGGTAGCCGCTACATCGCGCCGAGCGAAGGCTTGCGCATCGCGCGTGCCGACCGCCTCTGGGAGGGCCGCGCCTTTCAGGGTGCGCGCTCCGCCTATCTTGATCTGAGCGTGCGCGCGAGCGAGCCCACCCGGCGCCGCGCCCGGCTGCGCGCGGCTCAGGCTTTCTACCACTTGGGCGGTGGCAGCCGCGCCTGCGGCGAGCTCGGCGGCGTCAGCGACGTGGAGCGAGAGCTCGAGGCGGAATGGTTCGCCTACCGCGCCCAGTGCCGCCTGCGCGCGGGCGACAGCTTTGGCTTCGAACGCGAGCTCGACCTCCTGCGCGAACAATTCCCCGCCTCCTCTTGGTATGCCCAGATGCTCTTCGCCGGCGGCAGCTATTTCTTGGCAGCCGATGACATCGCACGCGCCCGGCGGAATTTCGAGCGCCTGCTCGAAGCCTTCCCCGAAAGCGAGTGGGCGGCCGAGAGCCACTGGAAGCTCGCCTGGATTGCCTACCTGGAACGGAACACCGCCGGCGCCGCTCAGGCGATGGAAGAGCACCTGGCCCGCTATGCGGGCTCGCCCTTCACCCCACGAGCGCTCTACTGGCGCGCGCGCCTCGCCGAGCGCGGCGGCGAGTTGCGCCTGGCTGTTCGTCTGGCCGAGCTGCTTCGCGCGCACTATCCGCGACATTACCTGGGCCAACTGGTCGGGCAGGCGGAATGGGCGCAGGCCCACGGGGGCGCGGGCGACGGCGAGGAGAAGCTTGATCCCGTCCCCGCCTGGTTTGACGCCATTCGCCTGGAGCGGCAGGCCGTCAGTGTTCCGTCGGTGCCGAATGAATTGGCGCTGCCGCTCGAGCGTGCCCAGGCCTTGCTGGAACTGGGACTCAATGAGTTTGCCAGTGAGGAAGCCACGCGCGCACTCGAGCGCGGCTCGCATCCTGAGCTCCATCTCGCGCGGGCCCAAGCCGACTTCGCTCTCGGACGCTACCCACAGGCCATCGAATGGCTCCAGCGTGCCTATCCCAACTATCTCGACCTGCCGCTCGACGCCCTGCCGCCTTCGGTCTGGCAGTCGTTCTTCCCGCAACTTGATTGGGATTCCATCCACCGGCACGCGCGCACCTACCGGGTGGACCCGCTGCTGGTGGCGGCCTTGATGCGCCAGGAGTCGCGCTTTGACCCGCGCGCGTCGTCCTCCGCCGGGGCGCGTGGCCTGCTGCAATTGATGCCCGACACGGCACGGCACTTGGCCGGCGTCCGGCGGCTCGATTCCGACCGGCTGTTTGAGCCTGATTTCAACATCCGCCTGGGCACACGCTTCCTGCGGCAACTCCACGACCGCTTTGGCGGGCAACTCGAATACATCGTCGCCGCCTACAACGCCGGCGGCACGCGCGTGGCCGAGTGGCGCGACCAGCGGGTGTGGAGCGAGCCTGCCGAGTTCGTCGAGAGCATCCCCGCCTCCCAGACCCGCGAGTTCGTC
>JACQTG010000158.1 GCA_016210895.1 Acidobacteriota bacterium | reverse complement strand
GGACGGCCCGCGCGCCCCAGTACTGCAGCCGCTGGACTCGTGTCACCTCTTGATTCGTGTGCATGCGCGCGCCCAGCCGAAAGCTAGCATCAACGAGAAAAACGCGTCAAGGCAGCCCGACCATCAGCGGGGACGCGGCGTGGGCGGCAGGTGGGTCAGGAAGAAGGGGATGACGTGGTTCTCGTAGTCCGTCCGCTCCTGCGGGGCCAGCGAGGTCAGCGTTGTGCGCGGCAGCGGCACGTACTGTTTGGGCTCGGGAGCGCTTTCATACACCTGCCGGGTAATCTGCGCCAACGCCGGTTGGTCGCCGCCGGAGAGATAGAGCGTGGGGATGCCACCCAATCGGCTGAAATCCGCACCCAGGTCGCGGCGGCGATAGCTATAGGTGTAGAGCCGGAATTCCAACCGGGCGATGCTGTCGAGGAATGGCACCAGCTCGGCGCCCGCCCGATTCATCTCCAGCCGCAGCAGATCGGCGGGATGCGAATAGAGCGAGTCCAAGACCAAGGCGCGAATCCCCGAAACGCGGGCCGTCGCACTCACCGCTGCATAGGCTCCCAGCGAATGACCCCACAGCCCAATGCGCTCTCGGTCGATGTCTGGGCGCTGGGCGAGCATGTCCAGGGCCGCCAGCAGCTCTTCGGTTTCCCGATAGCCGAGCGTGGTCCACTGGCGGGGGTTTTCCCCATGGCCGGCCAGATTGAAGCTCAAAACGTTGTAGCGATGTTCCTGCAGCGAACTCGCCAGGGTCAAGACCTCCGAGCGGCTGGAGCGGTACCCGTGGAGGAGAACAATCACCGGGCCACCACGCACGCCGGGAAAAAACCAGGCGTTATGGGTGGTGCCGTCTGGGCTGGCGAACGTCACCGCCTGGGTTGAGCCAATCAGCCGTGTGGGGTCGAGCACCTCGCCGGCCTGCGGTGGCGTCAGCGTGCGCGCCAGCAGGAATCCCCCAATCACGACCAGAGAGAGAAAACTAAAAACCAGGGTGGCCAGGGTTACCGCTATAATCTTGCCTCTGCGGGTGGTGGGGTAGCGCAGCTCGGTGAGCAGGCGACCCAGCGCGGCCATGACCCCGCGTTCGGAGCGTCGCCGGTAGCGGACTGCCACAGGTTCCAGGTCCCTCCGTCAACCCCCGGGGTCGCTGCATCTTATCACAGCGTGGACGAGGAGCGCATGACAACGTCCGCCGCACCAGCCGAGAGCGCGCTGGCCGTGCACGATCTGGTCAAAGTCTACCCCGGACGCGACCAGCAGCCGCCCATCCGCGCCGTTGACGGGATGAGCTTCCAGGTGCGGCGGGGAGAGATCTTCGGCTTGCTCGGCCCGAACGGGGCCGGCAAGACCACCATCCTGAAAATTCTGACCACGCTGCTGGCGCCGACCAGTGGCCGGGCGGACGTGCTCGGCTATGACGTGGTCACGCAGCCACTCGAGGTTCGGCGGCGGATAGCCGTGGTATTGCAGGAAAGTGCCATCGAAATGTTCCTCAGCGTGCGGGATAACCTGGTGACGTTCGGCAAGTTCCACGGGCTCAGCCTCGAGGCCGCGCGCCGCCAGGCCGAGGTAGTGGCGAGCAAATTCCAGCTGCGGGAGCATCTGAACCAGAAGGCACAGGACTTGAGCGGCGGCTTTCGGCGGCGGGTGCAAGTGGCCAAGATGTTTATGGTGGATTCGCCGGTGATGTTTCTCGATGAGTTCTCCACCGGGATGGACCCGATTCTGAAGCGGGCAGTGATGGGCTACCTGCGGGAAGAGGCCGCGCGCGGGCGCACCATCGTTCTGACCACGCAGGTGCTGAGCGAAGCCGAAGAGCTCTGCGACGACATCCTGATCATGCACAAGGGGCGCACGATTGCCCAGGGCGACCTCTACACGCTGAAGCTGCTGTCAAAGGATCTCTACGATGTGGTGCTGACCTTCGACGCGCTGCCCACTTCCCTGCCCGGCGAGCTCGCGCACCTGGAACCGCACAAGCTGAGCATTGACCAGAATACGGTGGAGATGACGTTGAAGGCGAACGAGGAGCGCGTGCTCGAAATCGTCGGCGAACTGGCGCGGAAGGGTCGCCTGCTGCGGGTCGAGGTGTCGGGCGCCAGCCTGGAAGACATTTTCGTTGAGCTGACACGAGAGAGCTAGCGATGAGTGGGCTGGAAGCCATTCTCTACCGGGAAGCGAAGATCCGCTTCACCAACTTTGCCTGGCTCTTCTGGGACCTGTTCTATCCGCTGGGCTACCTGCTGGTGTTCGGCGTCGGCATCACCCACGCGCTCGGCTCGCCCTTTCCCGAGCTGGACGTCAACTACAACGACTTCTTCCTCGCCGGGGTGCTGGCGATGGCGAGCTTCGGAATCGCTTCGAACACCGCCTGGGGGTTCTTCGTCGACCGCGACAACGGCATCTTCTACGAGATGCTGACCTATCCGATGAGCCGCGCCCAGTTCCTGCTGGGCAAGGTGAGCTTCAACATTTTTCTCGCTCTGCTCCAGGCCGGCATCACGGTGCTGCTGGCGGCGGTGCTGCTCGGGGTCAAGCTGCGGCTGGAGTTGTTGCCGGTGCTGCTGGTCGGCGTGATTGTCGGCACGGCGGGTTGGTTCTTCTTCTTCGCCATCTTTGCCCTGCGCATCCGGCGCAATGACATTTTCAACAGCGTCATCTCGCTCTTCTACTTCCTGTTCCTGTTTGCCAGCTCGATGTTCTACCCGCTGGCGCCGCTGCCGGGGTGGTTCCGCACGGCGGCACTGGCGAACCCCATCACCTGGCAAGTGGATCTACTGCGCTATAGCTCGATTGGCCTTGGCACCGGGCATCTCGTGGCCGAATCCATCGCCTTTCTGATCTTCACCCTGTTCGCCTTCGGCTTCGGCGTCCGCGCCCTGCACCGCCCCAGCTAGCCCACCAGCGAGACGCCCCTCGATTTCGCTCGGGGCAGGCCGGTGCTACCCGTTTTGATTTATACTCGGTGCAATGGCGACGGTGCCGCTTCCGCGGGTGGAAATCCTGGACCTCCGGCACGTGCACAGCCGGCATCTCGGGCCGCTGTTCGAGGAGCAGGAGAAAGCCTGGCTCGAGCAGCTGCAGTGGGACTACAAGGCTTCCGTCCGCCTGATCAAGAAGCACATTGACGCGCGCGCGCTGCCCGGCTACATCGCCCTGGTGGGCGGCCAGGTGGCGGGTTATTGCTTCTTCGTCTATGAAGAAGCGGCTGTCGAAAAACACACCAGTGGGCAAAAAGGTCTCATCGGCGACCTCTTCGTGCGGCAGGCCTATCGGCCCTCACCCGTCCCCAGCGGTGCGCTCGAGGAATCGGGGCTGGCCCCGTACCGTCCCGAAGCTTCGGGAGGTACGGGGCTGGCGACGCAGTTGCTCGAGCACGCGCTCGAAACCCTGAAAGGCACACCGGGACTGGGACGCATTGAAGCCCAGTTGATGCCCTTCGGGATCGAGCCGCTTCTTCCCGTCTTCCGCACCCACCAGTTCCGCAGCTATCCTCGGCTGTTCATGTATCGGCCGCTGCAAAGTACTTTGCAGCATAGAGTCACCGGAGCAGAAGAGGCTCGCGAAGCGAGCGCCTCGGCTTGTCCTGAGCGAAGTCGAAGCGCCCCTGCCTGGGGGAGTACAGCGTCATCCAAGAAACACTGGGAGATTCAGCGGTGGGACGACCGGCACTTTGAGGCACTGGCGGAGCTGATCGTCTCCGCCTATACCGGCCACATCGACAGCAACATCAACGACCAGTACGCCTCGCAGACTGGGGCGCTCAAGTTCCTGAAAAACATCGTCATCTTTCCCGGCTGCGGTGTGTTCCGGCCGGAAGGTTCATTTGTGGCCTTCGCGGAGAGCGGTGGCCTGGCGGGGGCGTTGCTGGTGTCGGAGGTGGCGCCGCGGGTGGCCCACATTACGCAGGTGTGCGTGCGGCGCGAACTGCAGGGGTCGGGGCTGGGCCGGCAACTGCTTGCACGCGCGCTCGACTACCTGCACCATCGCGGCTACACGGGCGTCTCGCTCAGCGTCACCGCCGACAACCACCCCGCGGTCAGCCTCTACCGCGACTCCGGCTTCGGCGTGCTGAAGGAATTCGCCGCCTACGTCTGGGACAAGCCGCACGTCGTCGCCGCGCGTTCCTAAGTTCGAGTGAACTGCCGCCACACGGAAGCCAGGAACGGCGTCAGACTGAGGAGAAAAGAAATGAAGTGCCTCTGGGTGTCAGTTGTCGCGGCGAGCGTCATTGCCGGGGCGAGCCTGCCCGCAATTCCCGGAATCGTGGCAAGCCAGGAAGCGGCTACGACGCCAGCGCCCAACCACTACCTCGTTCTCTTGCGGACGGGGCCGAACTTTACACCGGGAGGGTCACCGCAAGCGCAGCCTGGCTTCCAAGAACACGCGCAATACATGGCGAAACTCGCACGAGAGGGAAAGGTTGTCCTGGGTGGGCCGTTTTTCCAGGACCGGGCGACGATGGCGCCTCGGGGCGCCCTGTTGATCGTGGCCGCGGAAACCGAGGCCGAGGCACGCCAGTTGGCCGAGGACGATCCGTTCGCCGCTTCCGGGATCGTTCAAGTCGAAGCAATTCACCCGTTCGTTATCGGGGCCGCTGCGCCCCGGCCGTGCCCCGGCGAGAAGAAGGAATAGCTCTACCGCTGCTTGGGGCGGCTAGTGCCGTTCCAACTTTTTCAGCTAAGGTAGCAGTCTGCAAACTCAACTTGGACTCGGGGGATGCGCGAACTAAGTTAGCTCCAAATAGTTGGAACGGCACTAGGTGTTGCCTTCCAAGAATCGTCGCAGCTGGGTGCGGTCGCGCTGGCTGATCTCGACGAACTCCACGCTCATGCCCACGCCTTCATCGGCGCGGCGAACAATTGCTCGGATGTCGATGGTACTCTCCTCGGTCAGCCAGATGCGGAGACGCACCAGATGCCCGCGCGGGAAAGGCCGCGGGTAATCAATGTAGGCACCCGAGAGGGAGAGGTCGCGCACGCGCGCCTGCAGGTCGGGGAATTCAACCCGGAGAGCCTCGGCGCGGAGTCGAGTATCCCCCCGGCGCTCATCATCCAGCATGATGCCGATGACTATACCACCTGAAGTGGCGGCGGTTGGCGCTGCGGAGAGGAAAGAACTAGGGGCGGGAGCGTTCGCGGAGGAGTTGCTTGAGCTCGCCCATAAACTCTTTCACGTCTTTGAAGTCGAGGTAGACGGAGGCGAAGCGGACGTAGGCCACCTTGTCCAGCCGGCGGAGGCGGTTGATGATGAGGTCGCCGATTTCGCTCGTGCGGCGCTCGCGGTTGGGGGCGTCGGCAACGAACTGCTCGGCCTCGTTGACGATCTCTTCCAGCTTGGCCATCGCCACCGGGCGCTTTTCACAAGCCCGGAGCAGCCCGGCCAGGAGCTTCTGGCGGTCGAAGCGCTCCCGCCGGCCGTCCTTCTTGATGACCATATAGGGGATTTCGTCGATGCGCTCGTAGGTGGTGAAGCGGCGGTGGCAGCGGAGGCACTGGCGGCGGCGGCGGACAGTGTCGCGCTCGCGGGCCTCGCGCGAATCCACCACCTTGTCGTGGGGATGACCACAAAAAGGACATTTCATCGCGTTACCGTGCCGCGTTCTACCTCGATCGACCGCGGTCGACCCGCATCGGCGCACCAAGGCTACTACGCACCATCCGGGCTGGCAAGGCATCCGCCCCGTTGCCTCGCCCGCAGGGGGCAGGTAAGATAGCGCCGGCCTCCGTCGCTTGTCCCGGCTGCCTGTCGTAGGCGGCTGGCATTCAACGCTCAGAGCGAGGTCATGTCACCGGCGTGTGTGGTCGGGGAACTTTTCTGGCTCGGTTTCCGTTCCTTAGGATAGGCGGTAAGCCGATGCCCAGCCCCGAAGGTTCGGGGCAGGGAGCGGTAGAGGGTGGACGATGCGGAGCTGGTTCGCCGGTGCCTGCGGGGTGATGCAGGAGCGTGGGAAACGGTCGTGCGCACCCACACGCGCCGCATCTACAACCTCTGCTACCGCTTCACCGCCCGCCGCGAGGAGGCGCAGGACTTGACCCAGGAGGTTTTTCTACGCGTGTATCGGACGCTCAAAAGTTACGACCCAAGGCAAGGGGCGCTGGAGGTGTGGATGCACCGGCTGGCGCGCAACCTCCTCATTGACCACTACCGCGCCACGCGCCACGACCGCATGAGCGTCTCGCTCGAGGATCAACTGCCGCGGCTGGAAGAAAAACCCTCGGCCGCGCCGCCGCCCGACCGCACCGCCGCTCTGGGCGAACTCTCCGAGGCCATCCAACAGGCGCTCGAGCAGCTTTCACCTGACTTGCGCGAGGCGGTCATCCTGCGCGACCTGCAAGGGCTCGAGTACCGCGAGATCGCCCATGTGCTCGACGTGCCCGAGGGCACGGTGAAGTCGCGCATCAACCGCGGTCGAGCCGAGTTGGGAAGGATCATGAAGCGTCGTCCGGGGTTTGACTCCCCGATGAGTGTCGAGGAAGCATGAACTGGAACTGCGCACAAACCGAGGCGCGTCTGAGCGATTACCTCGACGGCACGCTCGCCGAAGCCGAGCAGCAGGCCGCCGCGGCGCACGTCCGCGCCTGCGCGCGTTGCGCCGAGTGGCTCGACGCGCGCCAGGCTGTGCTTTGGCTGCAGCAAGTGGAGCCGCTGCCCGTCCCGCTGGGTCTCGAGACGCGCATCCTGGCGCATACCACGGGTCTGGCACCGCGCGTGAGTTTTTGGGCGACGCTCCTGGCCGGCTGGCGTGCGCTCCGGCAGCCACGCGTGGCGCTCAGCCTGGCCGCAGCGCTCTTCTCCCTCTCGCTCGTGCTGCAGACGTTCAACGTCAACCTGCGTGAGCTTTCCGCCAGTGATTTCCGCCCCTCGAACATCTATCGGAAGCTCGACAGCACCGTGCACGTCGCTTATGGTCGCGGAGTAAAATTCGTCAACGACCTGCGGTTAGTCTACGAGATTCGCTCTCGCCTGGACGAACTGCGGCCGCTGGTGGAGGAGCCTCCACGCGAAGCGCCGCCACCCCCGACACAGGAGAAGGACAAGCAGAATTTCACCGACGAAACCGGGCCCTACAGATACTACGCCTATCATCCGACAGATCGGCCGAGGTACATGCTATGAAATGCTTCCAGCACCCGGAGACGGACGCGGTTGGCTACTGCCGCAACTGCGGCAAGGCGCTCTGCGGCGACTGCCGCCGCGACGTCCGCGGAGTCGTCTACTGCGAGGATTGTCTCGCCGCCACCGTCGCCCAACAGGCCGTACCGGGCGCGCCCAATCCCGCCGTGGCTCTGGCCCTGGGCTTCATCCCCGGTGTGGGCGCCATCTACAACGGCGAGTATGTGAAGGCACTCGTCTACATCGTCATCTTTGGCGGCTTGATCAGCGTGATGGATTCTCCGCTGTCGCGCGGCCTCGAACCGCTGTTTGGGATGTTGCTCGCCGGTTTCTATTTCTATATGCCCATCGAGGCATATCAGACCGCCAAGCGCCGCAGCCTCGGCTTGGCGCCTCTGCCGCCACCCGGTGGTGAGCCTATCGAGAGCAAGCTCGCCCCGGCCGGTCCGATTATCCTGATTGTTCTCGGCGCCCTTTTCCTCCTCAACACACTCGATGTGTTTCGCTGGACCTGGCATATCTCCCGGTTCTGGCCGGTGGTCTTGATCGGGATAGGCGCCTGGCTGCTGGTCAAGCGCGCACGCTAGCAGGGGTGTACCGGATGGATAGGATCAACCTCGCACTCGCCCGGACGCGGGGCAGACAAACCCCGACGGGTTCCGCTTGAGGGAGCCATGGCGAACCAAGCCTGTGACTGCTCTCGCTGCCACTGCAGAGGATTGCTGGCACCAGTCGTTCTCATCTCGATTGGGGTCTTGTTCCTGATCGGGGAGTTGGTTCCCCGGTTGGACTTTGGCGACTTGTGGCCGGTGCTGCTGATTGTCATTGGGGTGATGAAGCTGCTCGAATACTCGGCTTCACCGGTCGGACACCAGGGATAAAACGATGGCCATGCCACGAGGCTCGATCTTCGGCGCCTTGCTACTGATCAGTATCGGTGCACTCTTCCTCTACGCCAACCTCGACCCCTCAGTCCGACCCTGGTACATCATCGGACGCTACTGGCCCATCCTGATCATCTTTTGGGGTCTCAGCAAGCTGGTCGATTACCTGTCCTTGCGCGGCACCCCCGAGGCCCGCCGGGCTGCGCGCCTGTCGGCGGGCGACATTTTCCTGCTGATTTTCATCTTGCTCGTGGGCAGCGCCATTTCCCGCGCCACCCAGGCGAGCTTCTGGGAGCATTTCGGCGTTCACATCGAAGACGAAGAGTGGGGACAGTGGTTTGCCAACCGCTACCAGTTCACCGATCAACTGGAGGAAACCCTCGAGACCCCAAGCGTGTTCACTGTCTCGAACGAAGGCAGCGTGAGCCTGGTAGGCCAGGAAGGTAACCGTCTCCAAGGGACGGTCCGCAAAATTATCTATGCCCCCACAGAGGAGGAAGCCGAGCGCCTGGCTCAGCAGATCGAGGTTGTCCTTGAGCGCGGGGCCTCCGGCTACGAGCTGCGCTGGAAGCGCACCGGAGACACGCGCGGCCCCGTGCGGGCTGACATCGAACTCACTGTGCCTGCGCGCCTGGGAGCCAAACTGGAGGTCCGCCGCGGCCCGCTACGTGTGGAAGGACTGCAAGGAGACGTCAGCGTGTCGCTCGAACGCGGTAGCGCGGACGTTTCCGGCGTCACGGGCAGCGTCAAGGTTCAGGTACGGCGCGGCAGCGTGCGCGTCGAGAACGTGCGCGGGGACGTCGACATCCGCGGGAGCGGCGAAGAAATCAGCGTGCGCGACATCCGCGGCATGGCCCACATTGACGGCGAATACACCGGGCCCATCCGCGCGGCCAACATC
>JACQTG010000157.1 GCA_016210895.1 Acidobacteriota bacterium | reverse complement strand
GTCCTACAGCCGAATAGCTATGTGCGTCCTGTGACCTCGGCGGCCATGTTCAAGCAGAAACTTGACTATATTCACGACAATCCGATTCGCGAGCGACTGGTAAGCCGTTCCATCGACTATCCCTACTCGAGTCTGCGAAACTACGAACTGGGACAAGGTGCAATCCGAATTAATCCGCACAACCTGCTGCTGTGAACTATTCCCGGTGGCGGGTGCCACCGGGCTCAGCGCTGAAAATCTATGCGTGAACGTCGACCTGAACCCGTGGTGCTGACGATCCTCGACGGCTGGGGCTATCGTGCCCAGCGCGAGGCTAATGCCATCGCGCTGGCCCGCAAGCCCATCTGGGAAGAGCTGCTCCGCAACTTCCCCAACATCTTGATCCACACCTCCGGCCCCTACGTCGGCCTGCCCGAAGGCCAGATGGGAAACAGCGAGGTCGGGCATCTCAACATCGGCGCCGGGCGCATCATCTATATGGACATCACCCGCATTGATATGGCGATTGAGTCGGGCGAGTTCTTCCGCCACGAGCTGCTCCTGCGGGCACTGGAGCGCGGCCGCACCCACCAGCTTCACCTGCTGGGCCTGGTGAGCGACGGCGGGGTCCACTCCCACCTCAACCACCTTTTCGCCCTGCTGCAGATGGCGAAACGCAATCAGGTGGAGCGCGTCTTCGTCCACGCCTTCCTCGACGGCCGCGACACCCCGCCCACCAGCGGCGTCGACTTTCTCGACCAGCTCCAGCGGGAGATGGCCGCACTCGACCTGGGCCAGCTGGCCAGCGTCAGCGGCCGCTACTACGCCATGGACCGCGACAACCGCTGGGAGCGCACCGAGCAGGCCTACCGCGCCATCGTTCACGGCCAGGCTGAGTTCACCCACACCGATCCGTTGCAGGCGGTGCGCGACTCCTACGGTCGCAAGGTGACGGATGAATTCGTCGTCCCCATCGTCCTCACCGACCGCGAGGGCAACCCCTGCGCCACCGTGCAAGACCAGGATGCCGTCATCTTTTTCAACTTCCGCGCCGACCGCGCCCGCCAGCTTACGCGCGCCTTGACCGAGCCAGGCTTCGACAAGTTCTCCGACCCGGCGCGGCCGAAAGACCTCTTCTTCGTCTCCCTGACGCAGTACGACAAGAGCTTCACCTGGGTGCCCTACGCCTTCGGCCCGCAGGCGGTGGAAAACATCCTCGCCAATATCTTCGCCCAGCACCAGCTGCACAACCTGCGCGTCGCCGAAACCGAGAAGTATGCCCACGTCACCTACTTCTTCAACGGCGGCATCGAGAAGCCCTTCGACTGCGAGGAGCGCATCCTGATTCCTTCGCCCAAGGTCGCCACCTACGACTTGAAGCCCGAGATGAGCGCCGCGGGCATCACCGACACCATCGTCAAAGCCATCCGCGACGCCACCTTCGAGGTCATCGTCTCGAACTTCGCCAATCCCGACATGGTCGGCCACTCGGGCAAGCTCGAGCCCACGATCAAGGCCGTTGAGGCGGTGGACGCCTCGCTGGGCCGCATCTACCAGGAGCTGCGCGCGCGGGGCGGCGCCTGGGTCATTACCGCCGACCACGGCAACGCCGAAACCATGGTCGAGCCCGAAACCGGCCAGCCCCACACCTTCCACACCACCAACCCCGTCCCGCTGGTCGTCATCTCCGACGACACCAAGCTTCAACTGCGCGCCGACGGCAGCCTGCGCGACATCGCCCCTACCCTGCTCGCCCTGCTCGGTCTGCCTCGACCCGCTGCCATGACCGGCTCCGACCTGCGGGTGGCCAAGAAATGACGCCGCCCAAACCGGCTGAGACGAAGCTCGTCTTCTGCGTCTGGCACCGCTTCAGCCAGTGGCACGTGCCCGACTGGCTCGTCACCGCCGTCCGCCAACGCTATCCGGACATGCGCGCGGCCCACTTGAAAAGCTACGAGCGCCTGCGTGAGCAAGCGCGCGACGCCGACATCCTCGTCGGCTGGTCGATTCGCCCCGAGCAGTTCGCCCAGGCCGCGCGCCTGAAGTGGATTCACTCGCTCGCTGCCGGTGTGGGCCAGTTGATGTATCCCGAGCTGCGGCGGAGTGCGGTCGTCGTCACCAACGCCCGCGGCGTCCACGCCGTGCCCATGGCCGAGTACACCCTGGGCTTGATGCTGTCGCTCGCGCGCCACCTGCCCTCCGCCTTCCGCTACCAGCAGCAGAAGCATTGGGCGCAGCAGGAGATCTGGGACGAGCAACCTCACCCGATGGAGTTGAACGGCCGCACGCTGGCGATTGTCGGCTACGGCGCCATCGGCCATGCGCTGGCCGAGCGCGCCCGCGGCCTGGGAATGCGCATCGTGGCAGTCAAGAAAGACGTCACCCGCGACGCCGAGGGCGCCGACGAAGTCTATCCCGCCGACAAGCTCGCCGACGCGCTCAGCCAAGCCGATTTCGTCGTCCTGACCGTGCCCGAAACGCCCGAGTCCGAGCGCATGTTCGGCCGCTACCAGTTCGGGCTGCTGAAGCAGTCGGCCTACTTCCTCAACATCGCCCGCGGCAAGCTGGTCGACCAGGAGGCGCTACTCGACGCTTTGCAGCGGAAACGCATCGCCGGCGCCGCCATCGACGTGGCCGACCCCGAGCCGCTGCCGCCCGACAGCCCGCTCTGGCTGCTCGATAACCTCATCATCTCGCCGCATCTCTCGGCGGTCTCCGAGCGCCTCTGGCACCGCCAGGCGGCTTTGTTGCTCGAGAATCTCGACCGGTTTTTCAGCGGCCGCGAGCTGCGCAACGTCGTAGACAAACAGCGCGGCTACTAGGGAGCGTTTATACTACTGGTGCTGGGTGGCACCGGCCTGCCCCGCGTTTTCGGCGGGGCGTCTCGCCGGTGTTATCTTCGAAGTTCGTCGCCATGAGAGCCGTCTTTGCCAAACGCTACGGACCGCCGGAAGTGCTCGAGCTGCGCGAGCTGCCCGACCCGACTCCGCACGAGGGCCAGATGCGCGTGCGCGTCGCCGCCAGCGGCATCAACTTTGCCGACCTGCTGATGCGCCTGGGGCTTTATCCGGGCACGCCCAAGCCGCCCTTCATCCCCGGACTCGAACTCGCCGGCACCATCGAAGCCGTGGGCGCGGGCGTGGCTGCGAGCCGCATCGGGGAGCGCGTGCTGACGATGATGCACACCGGCGCCTATGCCGACCAGGTGGTCATCCCCGCCGAGCGCGCCGTCCCAATTCCACCTGCGATGAGTTTTGCAGAAGCCGCCGCGCTGCCGGTCAACTACCTCACCGCCTACCACGCGCTGATCCACATGGCCGGGCTGCGCGCCGGCGAACGTGTGCTCATCCACGCTGCGGCCGGCGGCGTCGGCCTGGCGGCGCTGGAGTTGTGCAAGTTGCGTGGCGCGGAAACCTTCGGCACCGCCTCCGCGGCCAAACACGATTTCCTCCGCGCCCGCGGCCTCGACCACCCGATTGACTACCAGACCCAGGATTTTGAAGCGAAAGTCCAGCGCCTGACCGCGCGGCGCGGCGTGGACGTAGTGCTCGACGCGGTGGGCGGTGAGTCGTTTCGCAAGAGCTACCGCCTGCTGGCGCCCGCCGGCCGGCTGATTGTCTTCGGGCTCTCGCAAGCCGTCCGCGGCCGAAGGCGCTCGCTCGCCAGCCTGTGGGCGCTCCTCAAGACGCCGCGCTTCCACGCGATGAATTTAATGCGCCACAACCGCGCCGTCGTCGGCGTGCACCTGGGCGCCTTGGGCCGCACCAACCCCGCGCTGATCAAGGAGCAGCTCGGCGAGCTCTTCCGCCTCCACGCGGAAGGCAAGATCAAACCCTACGTCGGCAAGACGTTCCCGCTCGCCGAGGCCGCCGCCGCCCACCGCTTCCTGCACGACCGGCAGAACCTCGGCAAAGTCCTCCTAGTGCCTTGAGCCAAGGAGCCAGCTATGCTCGTCCCCAAACGCTTTGAGGAGTTGCGCGTCGGCGACACGTTCAGTTTCACGCGCACGCTTGGGGAAGGCGACTGCGCCCTGTTCGTCGCCGCTTCGGGGGACTTCAACCCCTACCACACCGACGAGGAGTTTGCCCGCCGGCAGCGTTTCGGCCGGCGCATCGTGCCGGGGCTGCTGACCGCCAGCCTCTTCACCCACATCGGCGGCGAGCTCGGCTTTCTCGCCACCCGCATGGTGTTCGAATACAAGGCGCCGATCTTCATCGGCGACACCATCACCGCCACCAGCGAGATTATCCATCTCGACCCCGAGCGGAAGTTTGTCCGCATGGCCGGGCGCTGTACCAACCAGAAGGGCGAACTCGTGCTGACGGGTGAAGCCGAAGGCTACCCGACGCTGGAGTAGAGGCGCGGCTGTTACTCGCGTGGCGCAACGTAGCCGCCGCGGGTGATGACGCGGTAGGGGAGCGCGCGACCCTCGTCATCCACCAAAGCCACGCGCAGGGCGCGAAAGCGGCCGTCGCGGGTGCGGTTCGTCGGTACGTAGCCCAGGCTGTAGGTATGCCGCAGCCGCTCGCCGATCTCCCGGTAGGCGGCGCGTAACTCCTCCCCGTTGGCGGGGAAATAGGCACGACCGCCGGTTTCCTCCGCCAGTCCCTTGAGCCGCGCATCGGCGGCCGCGAAAGCGGCGTCGAATTCGTTCAGCGACTCCGCTTCATCCTTTGTTCGTCTGCGTCGCCGTCGAGACTCGTTCTCCGCGGGCGCCCGCAGCAGGCTGCCGGTGGCGATGGCAAACAGGGTGACATCGCTGGCCGCGAGTTTCCCCGCCAGGGCTTGCTCCCGCATCCGGCTGTGGGTGTCAAGCCCGGTGCTGATGAGCAGCACCGCCTTCCGGCCGGGGACAACCGCCTCGGGCGCGGCGAGCCAGTCGAGTGTCTCGGCGAGCGCGTCGAAGAGGTTCAGCTCCGCCATCCCGAGCGAGTAGCCGAGCTGACGGAGGTGGTTGCGGAAAAGGGCTTTGTCGCGCGTGAAGTCCGCGACGCGTTGCCAGTGCTGGTCATAGCGAGCCAGGGCCACGTTGTCAGCGGGCTTGAGGTAGTCGAGCAGGGTAAAGGCGGCTTGGAGGTGGTCGTCGCGGATGAGATAAACCGCCGGGCTGGTTTCGACCAACAAGGCTACGGTCAGCGGGGCTTCGCTGGAAGCAAAGTGGGTGATGGTCTGCTCCTGCTCGTCCTCGAAGACGCGGAAGTTCGACTGGGTTAGTCCGGCGACGAAGCGCCCGCGCCTGTCCCCCACCGCCACGTCCAGGTTGACCAGCGCCACCTCCACCCGCACGGTGTAGGCCGGCTGCTCCTGCGCCCACACCTCACCACCTTGCAGCAGCGGAAGCGCAAGCAGAAGGACTAACGGATTGGGTTTGCGCGGAGCTTGTGCAACCACGGATTCATACCCCTCGACCTCGCTCCCCCCTCCAACTAGGCTCGGGGCAAGCAGGACAAGCGGATGCGCACGGATTGATACTACACACTTCCACTATCTCAGTGTATGCATCGTGGGTTCGTTTCGGGAAGGGCTTACTGGCTATCGGCGACTTCGATTTCTTTGGGCGCGTAGTAGCCCTGCCGGTGGTAAATGTTGACCTTAACCTGCTTGCCTTTCTGGTTGACGATTTTCAGCGGCGTGCCGTCGGGGGCCACCAGCTCGACCTTGATCTTGTGGAACTTGCCGTCGCGCTTGAACTCCTTGGGCTGGTAGCCCATCGAGTACTGGTTGCGCAGCATGGCCGCCACCTCTTCGTAGACACCGGGGAGTTCGCCCAGAAAGCGCGGGAAGTAGGCGCGGCCGCCGGTCTGCTTGGCCAGCTCTTTCAGTTGCGCCTCGGCCACCTGCAGGTCCATGCGCAGGCTGGTCATGTCGTAGCGGTCGGCCACGAGCTGCCAGGCCCAGGCCATGCTGACGACGAAGACTGTCACGCCGCTTTCGGCCTCGCGCACGCGGCGCACGGTTTCGTCCCAACTGTGCCGACTGAAGGTGTTCTGCCCGGTGCCGATGAGCACGATGGAGCGCTTGCCCTCGACGTCCTTGAGCCGGTCCATCGTGTCCAGCAAGGCGTCGTAGGTGTTGACTTCGCGAAAGCCATAGGGGAACTCCAGCCGGCGCAGCGCCTCCTGGATTTGCTGCTTGTTGCGGGTGAAGTCGACCAGGATTTCCGGGCGCATGGTGTAGCCCACCAGCGCCACGTAGTCGTCCCCGCGCAGGCGGTTCAAGAACAGATAGGCCGCGTCGAGCATGTCGTAGTAGACGCGGTACCACTGCGGGCGGGTCTCAAGCAGCATCACCGTGGTGAGCGGCGCCTCGCTGGGGGCGAAGCTGGAAATCGTCTGCTCCACCCCGTCTTCCACGATGCGGAAGTTTTCCTTCTGCAGGTTGGGGATGAAGTTGCCGTCGCGGTCGGTGACCACCACGTCCACGCTGACCAGCGGTGCCTCGACCCGCAGGGTGTAGGGCTCTTCCTGGGGCTCGCGCGGCTTGGGCTGGATGGGTCCCTGCTTTTGCTCGCTCGGCGGCTGCTGCGCCCCCGTCAGGGGCAACACCACCAGTGCGAGCAACACGCTTAGGGTCGCGAGCCACCAAACTGGCAACCTGTTCTTTTTCATAACCGCTCCGCTCGCATCTTCCCACGCGCCCGCCCGCAGGTCAACCCGCCCCGCACAGCGCTATGATAGGATGACCAGATTCACCTGTCATCCCGTGGTTCACTTCCATTAGATGCACCCGGGGAGGCACGGGAGGTTTGCTGCGAGCAACAGCGTGATGCGCAAAGCCAAGATTGTTTGCACCATCGGGCCCGCCTCGCAGAGCCGCGACCAACTGCGGGCGCTGCTGGCGGCCGGGATGGACGTCGCGCGGCTCAACTTCTCCCACGGCACGCAGACCGAGCACGCCCGCGTCATCCGCGTCTTGCGGCAGCTCTCCCGCGAGCGGCGCCGGGCGCTCGCTATTCTGGCCGACCTGGCCGGGGCGAAGATTCGCACCGGGCAGTTGCGCGCGGGCCGGCCGGTCGAGCTACGCGCGGGCGCGCGCGTGGTATTGACGCCGGAGAAGATCGGAGGTACGGCCGAGCGCATCCAGGTTAACTATCCCCGGCTCGCCCGGGAGGTGAAGCCTGGGGCGCGCGTCCTGCTCGCCGATGGCGCGCTCGAGTTGCGCGTCGTCGAGCGGCGCGGTCGCACGCTCGTGTGTCGCGTGGTGAACGGCGGCGAACTGGGCGAGCGCAAAGGCGTCAATCTCCCCGACACCCACTTGCGCCTGCCCGTCCTGACCCAAAAGGACCGCAAGGATCTCGCCTTCGCCCTCAAGCAGGGCGTCAACTACGTGGGCGTGTCCTTCGTGCAAGAGGCCCGCGACGTCAAAACCGTCAAGCGCCACATCCGCCGCCTCGGCTACGACACCCCGGTCATCGCCAAGCTCGAGCGCCCGGAAGCCATCGAACACCTCGACCCCATCCTGGATGTGGCCGACGGCGTGATGGTGGCGCGGGGCGACCTGGGCGTGGAGATGAGTCCGGAGAAGGTGCCCGTGATCCAGAAGCTCATCATCGAGAAGGCCAACGCGCGCAAGATTCCCGTGATCACCGCCACCCAGATGCTCGAATCGATGACGAAAAACCCACGGCCGACACGCGCCGAGGCGAGTGACGTCGCTAACGCCATCTTCGACGGCAGCGACGCCGTGATGCTCTCGGCTGAAACCGCCATCGGGCGCTACCCGCGCCAGGCGGTGGAGATGATGGCGCGCATCATAGACGAAGCGGAAGCGGCGGCCGCGCGAATCGGCCGCCCCCACCCCGAACCCTCCGCCACCGTCGCCGATACCATCGCCGAAAGCGTGGCCCGCGTCTCCGAAGTGCTCAAGCTCAAGGTCATCGCCGTCTTCACCGAGTCGGGCTATACGGCCCGGCTGGTGTCGAAGTACCGGCCCCGGCCGCCCATCGTTGCCTTCTCGCCCCATGGGGAAGTGCGCCGGCGACTGGCGCTGCTCTGGGGCGTGCTGCCGCGGCGCATCGGTGCCCTTGACGATGTCGACGCCCTGAGCGTCGAAGCCGAGCGGCGCCTGCGCGAGGAAAAGTTGGTGAAAAGCGGCGACGTCGTCGGCCTCGTCGCCGGCACGCCTTTGCGCGTGCGCGGCACCACCAACCTGCTCAAGCTCCACACCATCGGTCGGACTCTCTAGCTGAGCCGGGGAGACAACTTGGCCGGTTGCCGTGACCTCGACCACGGCCTAGCGTCAAATAGGAGAGACAGGAGAACGGGGATGGAAACGGTCAATCTGGCACAGAAATTCAGCCTGTTTCAGGGCTCCTGGAGCCCCAAGATAATCGGCGAGCTGAACGACACCTACATCAAGGCGGTGAAGCTCAAGGGCGAGTTCATCTGGCACCACCACGAGGCCGAGGACGAACTCTTCCTGGTGGTGAAGGGCAAGCTGCGGATGCGCTTCCGCGACCGCGACCTGTGGGTGGGCCCGGGCGAGTTCCTCATTGTGCCGCGCGGGGTTGAGC
>JACQTG010000161.1 GCA_016210895.1 Acidobacteriota bacterium | reverse complement strand
GAGGACGTAGACGTCTTCCAGCTTGCACTCCATGCGCTCGGGGTCGGTGACGAAGTAGGGGGAGAGGTAGCCGCGGTCAAACTGCATCCCCTCGACCACCTCCAGCGTGGTCTCCATCGTCTTCGACTCTTCGACGGTGATCACGCCGTCCTTGCCCACCTTCTTCATCGCCTCGGCAAGGATGTTGCCGATGGTGGAGTCGGCGTTGGCGCTGATGGTGGCCACCTGGGCGATGGCTTCGCCCGTGACCGGCTTGGACATCTTCTTGATTTCGCCGACAGCCACCTCGACCGCCTTCTCGATGCCCCGCTTGAGGGCCATGGGGTTGGCCCCGGCGGCGACGGTCTTGACGCCCTCGCGGAAGATGGCTTGAGCGAGCACGGTGGCGGTGGTGGTGCCGTCGCCGGCTACGTCGGAGGTCTTGCTGGCAACCTCGCGCACCATCTGCGCCCCCATGTTCTGGAGCGGGTCTTTCAGTTCGATCTCCTTGGCCACCGTCACCCCGTCCTTGGTGATGGTCGGGGGACCGAATTTCTTGTCCAGGACGACGTTGCGTCCCCTGGGTCCCAGGGTGACCTTGACGGCGTCGGCCAGGATGTTGACGCCCCGCAAGATCGACTGCCGGGACTCCTCTCCGTGAACGATCTGCTTAGCTGGCATTGGTCATTTCCTCCCCAAACAAGAGTTGTTGGCCCCGGCGGGCCTGCCCGCCTGCAGGCGGGCTTCACACCCGCAGGCTGCGGGGCCGACTATTTCTTTGCGCCCACCTTGGCGGGCTCGAGCACGGCCAGGACTTCCTCCTCGCGGAGGATGAGGTACTCCTCG
Source organism: Acidobacteriota bacterium (assembly GCA_016210895.1). The sequence continues at coordinate 2,812 of JACQTG010000161.1, read as the reverse complement.
TCCTCGATCTTGATGTCGGTGCCCGAATACTTGCCGAAGAGGATGCGGTCGCCGACTTTGACGTCGAGCGGAATCACCTTCCCGTCCTCGGTTTTCTTGCCGTGCCCCACGGCGATGACTTCGGCTTCCTGGGGCTTTTCCTTGGCGGTGTCGGGAATGATGATGCCGCCGCGCACCGTCTCCTGCTCCTCGATGCGCTTGATCAAGATGCGGTCATACAGGGGTCTGACGTTCACGCCCATCGTAGGTTTCCCTCCTTTCACCCGCCCCGAACTCTTCCCGGAAAGAGTGGGCTGCCGGAAAGAGTTCTGGGCCGGAAGCTCTTCTAAATTTGTAAACGTGGTGTTTGGCTCCTGCCCCCAGATACGCGGCCGGAGCCCCTCCGGGACCTCTTAGCACTCTCTCCGGAAGAGTGCTAATTTAGCCAGGAGGCCATCCGTTGTCAAGAGGCCGGTTAGCGGCCCAGGCTCAGGCGGGTAATGAGAGGTTGGGGCAAGCCTGCCGCCTGCATTTTTTCCTGCGTGGTCTCCACGCTGTAGGGCACGCGCCAGTACTCGACCACGCGGCGGTCCGTATTCCAGCAGGCGAAGGCGGCACGGGCGTCGCCGTCGCGCGGCTGGCCGATCGAGCCGGGGTTGACTAGGTAGCGGTGGTTGGGCTCGAGTGCCAACTCGGCTCGGGCCACCCCCCTGCCCAGGCTAACGCGCAGCACCTGCATCCGGCCGCTCGACTGGAGGGCAAAGCCGCCCTGGAAGTGCGTGTGACCGCAGAAGGTCAGCGAGCTTTCCGTCAGGCGGAGGTTTTCCAGCGCCTCCCGGGGAAAGAAGATGTATTCGTCCTCGTCCCGGACGGAGCCGTGGACGATCTGGAAGGTGTCGCAGGAGATGGGTCCCGGAGGCAGTTGGCGGAGGTAGGCCAGGTTTTCGGCACGTAGTTGCTCGCGGGTCCAGAGCGCGGCCTGGCGCGCCGCCGGGTTGAACTCTTCGGCCGAGTCGATGCCGCAACCCGCCTTGTCGTGGTTGCCGCGCACAATCGCCACCGGCTCGAGCGCACGCACGCGGTCGATCACCTTGTTGGGGTCAGGCCCGTAGCCCACCACGTCGCCCAGGCAGACGACGTGGTCGTAGCTTCCCTGGGCGTGGTTCAAGACGGCGTCGAGAGCTTCCAGATTGGCGTGAATGTCGCTCAGGATGAGATAACGCATCGGGCGGGCTGATTATACCTCCGGGACTTTTCGCTTCGAGAGTGCTTTTCGGCTTGCACGGGGGCAGCAGGCTGGCCGACAATTAGCTCCACGCTTCACAGGCGACGGAGGGGGTTCATCATGAAAGTGTATGCAGGTAGAGCCGTCGGGGTGTCAGTACTGTGTCTTGCCAGCCTGCTGCTGGCCATTGACGCGAGCGCCCAGACCAGTGAACTCTCGGGCGTCTGGGCAGCGCTGAGCAAGCCGGCCTTCGATCCAAATCAGGTGGCCACGGCGGAGAACGTTAGGCTTGAGCGCGATGTCGCCACTCTGGTCTTGTCTGGTGGGCGGCTGGCCCTGGCCCAGGCGGTCGAAGGCAAAGTGTTCGCTGCCGCCTTCAAGGGCCAGGGGCGGTTGCGCCTGGCACCCACGCTGCCGCTTGAGCAGCAGCAGTTGAGCTTTCACAGCGGCCAGTCGCCACTCGAGGCAGAATTCACCGAAGCCCTGTTCCTCTTTTCCGATTCCACCCTGGACGACATCACGCGTCAAGTGAACTTCCAGAGCGGCGACGTCAGTGAGTTCCAGAAGCTCTTCTGGGACCGAAACGAGGACTTGACGCGCTACGGCCTCAACTGGGAGCCACGCGTGCTCAAGGGCATCCGCGCCGAACGCCCGGAGCGCCACGCCTTCTTCGTGGCGGAGCTCAAAACCCGCGACCACGGCTGGCTCAGCCTGATCGTAGACGAGGCCGACCCGGAGCAAGTGGAGCTGGCCAAGTTCGAGCCCAGTTGGCGCGTGCGCAGTATTTGGGCCAAGTTCCCTAAGGAGGGTCACACGCCGCAGGAAGCCTTCGCCGACCCGGTCGCCCACCATGAATACCGAATCGAGCGCTACCGCTTGAACGTGACAGTGCCGCCCAACGCTGAACTGGAAGGGGAGGCCGAGGTGGAGTTGGTGCTGCGCCGGGGCGGCGAGCAGGTGCTGGTGTTCGCGCTCGACCCGAACCTGCGCGTCACTGAAATCAATGATTCCGCCGGAAATGCGCTGAGCTTCATCCAGCCACGCGACCCGAAAGATGACTACTTCCTCGGCGATTACCTGGTAGTTGCCGCGCCGGAAGCGTTTCCGATGGGCCCCAACACGCTGCGGTTCCGCTACGCCGGCAAGCGCGTGGTGCGCAAGGAAGGAGCCGGGACGTTCTTCTGCCGCAGCTTTGGCTGGTATCCCACCTACAGCCTGGGCCGCGTTACCCTCAACACCAATGAGTTTGCGACTCGCGCCGATTTCGACCTGACTCTGCGCGTGCCCAAGAAGTACGAGGGCGTGGCCGTGGGCAGCAAGGTGGAAGAGCGCCAAGACGGGGACTTCAAGGTGACGCGCTGGCAAAGCGACGTATCGCTGGCGGTGGCGGGTTTTGCCTTTGGCGACTACAAGGTGCAGACGGAAACGGTGGGCAACATCGAGGTTCAGGTCTACGCCAACAAGAGCGCCGACGATGTCTTGCGCGGCATCGAAGTAAGCGCCAGTGGGGCGCTCCCCGCGCGGCCTGGGGAAAGCGCGGTGGGGGGCGCCGCATTGGGTCCGCTGGCTCCGGGGCGACTGGCCAAGGTGATGGCCACGGAAGTGGGG
>JACQTG010000160.1 GCA_016210895.1 Acidobacteriota bacterium | reverse complement strand
CCGCGAATCTCTTTCCTCTTCGCCCCCATAATCCCCTTCAAGCTGGCGTAGCGGGGCTTGTTGATGCCCGACTGAATCGTGAGCACCGCCGGCAGCGGCATCTCGATCCATTGGAACCAGCCCGCTTCCAGTTCCCGCTTAACCCGCAAGCGGCTGTCCTGAACCTGAATCTCCATCAGGATGCTGGCGTGCGGCAACCCGAGCAGCTCCGCCAGAATCACCCCCGTCTGCCCGAAGCCGTGGTCGTCCGATTGCAGCCCCGTCAGGAACAGGTCGAATTTCTCCTCGCGAACGGCGCCGGCCAGCACCGTCGCCACCTGCAACGGCTCCAGGCTGTAGAAACGCTCGTCCTGGACGTGGATGGCGCGGTCGGCACCCTTGGCCAGCGCCTCTTTGATGGCTTGGCGCACTCGCTCGGGCCCGAGCGAGACGACGACCACTTCCCCGCCGAACTTTTCCTTCAATTGCAGCCCGGCTTCGAGCGCAAAGGCGTCCGGCTCGTTGACCTCGAAGGCAATATCAGCCTCGCGCACCCAGGTGGCGTCGTCGGCGATGCGCAGCGTGGCATCCTTGGCCGGCACCTGTTTCAGGAAGACTCCGATTCTCATAAGCTCGTCACGGCACCCTCAGCGGCTAAAGCCGCTCCTCCGCCATCCTTCTGGTGGCACGGGTTAAGCCGTGCCCTGACTAATCTCGCTGCCGCGGCGCCGCCTCCCGAAGCGGGATAGGGGCTTGCCTGAACTCTTAAACGCCACGCTTCATGCCTCGTCAGGGCACGACTTTAGCCCTTGCTTCGATCCCTCGCCCTCGTCAGGGTACCACTGCCTGCCACAGGCAGGGCTTGAGTCGTGCCACACACTACTCCTAAATCCCCGGGCTCGTCAGGGCACGACTTTAGTCGTGCCGCACGCTACGCCTAATCCCTGGGGCTTTAGCCCCTGAGGGGCTTCATCTAACTGGAATCGGCCAGAAGTCGAAGACCAAGGATACTCACCAGCACCAGCCACCAACTTCCTCTTCACAGGATTCTGCGCAATATAGTGCAGGTGTATCTCATAGTCTCTCGGATCGCGAATGCGGTGGTCGCTAAATCCACGCTGCCAAACAGGAAAGTGGAACTTGAGTTTCTCTCTAATCCTGTGAGCGGATCCTCCCTTGATGTATTGCACGGCGCGTTCCAGCGCGGTATCGAGAGCAGGAGTAAGAAGAAGATGAAAGTGATCCGGCATCAAAACGAAGGCATGGAGTCGATAAGCATTTTGCTCGCGGTAATGAAAGAGCGTTTCCAGAAAACACTCACAGACTCGCGGTTTGATGAAGAGCGCACGGCTTTCCCACGTGCGCGAGCTAATAAAATAAGTTCCGGGCAAACGCTGGTGCCGCTTAGGAATCGCCATCAACCTCAGCGGCTAAAGCCGCTCCCCCGCCATCCTCCTGCTGGCACGGCTAAAGCCGTGCCCTGACGAATCTCCGTGCCGCAGCGCGGCCTGCCGAACCGAGATACCGGCTTACCTGAACTCTTAAACACCACGGTTGATGCCTCGTCAGGACGCCACTTTAGTCCTCCCGCACCCTACCCCTAACCTCTCGTCCTCGTCAGGGCACGACTTTAGTCGTGCCGCACGCTACGCCTAATCCCTGGGGCTTTAGCCCCTGAGGGGCTTCATCCAACGGGAATCGCCGAGAAGCCGAAGACCCCTTGGCCGGAACCTGTTTGACAAACAGGCAGATCTTCACCGTCGGCACCTCTCCACCGGCTTGCTAGCCTTCGAAGCGCTTGAAGAGCAAGGCGGCGTTGGTGCCGCCAAAGCCAAAGGAATTGGAGAGCGCATACCGGAGGGCCGCCTTGCGGGCCCGATTGGGGACATAGTCGAGGTCGCAGTCCGGGTCGGGCTTCTCGTAGTTGATCGTGGGCGGCAGAATCTGGTCGCGCAGGGCCAGCACGCTGAAGCCGGCTTCGAGTCCCCCGGCGCCGCCGAGCAGGTGCCCGGTCATTGACTTGGTAGAGCTGACGGCGAGCTGGCGGGCGTGGTCGCCGAAGAGTCGCTTGATAGCCAGGGTCTCGAGCTTGTCGCCGACCGGCGTTGAAGTACCGTGGGCGTTGATGTAGCCCACCTCTTCGGGCCGCACGCCGGCATCGGCGAGCGTCGCCGCCATCACCCGGTAGGCGCCGTCGCCATCGTCCGAGGGCTGAGTAATGTGGAAGGCATCGCCGGACATTCCGTAGCCCACCACCTCAGCCAGGATGGAGGCCCCGCGCCGCTGGGCCACTTCCAGGGCTTCGAGAACCAGGATGCCGGCCCCATCGCCGACCACGAAGCCGTCCCGGTCGGCGTCGAAAGGGCGGCTGGCGCGTTCCGGCTCGTCATTGCGCGTGGAGAGGGCACGCATGGAGGCAAAGCCGCCCACGCCCATGGGGGTGATGGCGGCTTCGGAGCCGCCGCAAATCATCGCCTCCGCGTCGCCGCGCTGGATGATCTTGAAGCTGTCGCCCACGGCGTGGGCACTGGCCGAGCAGGCCGTGGCCGTGGCTGAATTCGGCCCTTTGGCCCCGGTGCGGATGGAGACGTGGCCGGCGGCCAAGTTGACGATAGAGGCGGGAATGAAAAAGGGCGAAATCTTCCGCGGCCCGCCTTTCAGGAGTTGCGCGTGTTCCCGCTCGATGACGTCGAATCCGCCGACGCCGGAGCCGATGTAGACGCCGGTGCGCGGGGCGAGCTCCGGGGTGATTCTCAGGTGGGCGTGCTTGAGCGCGGCGTCGGCGGCGGCCAGGGCATAGAGGATGAACATACCCATCTTCTTGAGTTCTTTTTTCTCCACGAGCTGGAGCGGGTCGAAGCCCTTGACTTCGCCGGCGATGCGGCAGGCGAACTGGGAGGCGTCGAAGCGCGTGATGGGCCCGATACCGCTTCGGCCGGCGCAAATGGCCCGCCAGACCGTTTCGGTGTCATTCCCCACCGCGCACAGCAAACCCACTCCAGTGACAACGACCCGACGCTGATTCAAGCCAGGCTCCGGAAAGTCAAACTCGCTCCTGCGGAGGGAGGCGCTCAGGATTTCTTGCGTTTCTCGATGTAGGCGATGGCGTCCTTGACGGTCGTGATTTTTTCCGCGTCTTCGTCTGGAATCTCGATCTTGAAGGCCTCCTCAAAGGCCATCAGGAGTTCCACGGTATCGAGCGAGTCGGCCCCTAAGTCGTCCACAAAGGAAGCGTTGGGCGTCACCTCGGCCTCGTCGACCCCGAGCTGCTCCACGATAATCTGCTTGACCTTTTCTTCCACGGGGGCCATAGCCTCACCCTCCTATCGTCTACACGTCCAAAGTATAAGTCCGTCCTTCAGGAATCCCGCTACCCGCCGCCATTCTAGTCGTCGCCGCGCGCACCGGTCAAGCCAGCGCGCTGTGGTGGGTCAACCCTTCAGGGTTGACAAGAGCGTCACACCCTCTCTCTGGCCTTTAGGCTCTGAGGTCTTTCCCCTCAGGGGCTAAAGCCCACACTTACTTTGGCTGCATTCGGCAGGGCTCAAGCCCTGCCCCGCCAACCCGCACCCTAGGCCAGGTAGAGGCCGCCATTCACGTCGAGGACGTGGCCGGTGATGTAGCTGGCCTCGTCGGAGGCGAGAAAGCGCACGGCGTGGGCCACCTCGCGGTCGGTGCCCATCCGGCCGAGCGGTATCCGGGCCAGCAACTCCTGTTTGTTTGCCCCGGGAAGCCCTTCCGTCATCGCCGTGTCAATGAACCCCGGGGCCACGGCATTGACGGTGATGCTGCGCGAGGCCAGCTCCACCGCCAAGGCCTTGGTCAGGCCGATCAGGCCGGCTTTCGAGGCGTTGTAGTTGGCCTGGCCGGGACTGCCCATCTGCGCCACCACCGAAGTGATGTTGATGATGCGGCCGTAGCGCCGCCGGATCATTCCCGGCAGCGCCTGCTGGACGCAGAGATAGGCTCCGGTCAGGTTCGTGGCCAGCACGGCGTCCCAGTCGGCGCGTTTCATGCGGATGGCCAGTTGGTCGCGGGCGATGCCGGCGTTGTTGACCAGGATGTCGATGCGCTCGAATTTCCCCTGCGCCTGCTGGAAGGCCGCCTTGATTCCCTCCTCCTGGGAGACGTCCAGGCGCACGGCCAGCGCCTGGCCGCCCTGCGAGCGGATCTCTTCCTCGACCTGTGCCAGCTTTTCCTGGTTGCGCGCGGCCAGCACCACCCGGGCGCCGCCCTCGGCCAGCAGCAGCGCGCAGGCGCGACCGATCCCCTGGGAGGCTCCGGT
>JACQTG010000154.1 GCA_016210895.1 Acidobacteriota bacterium | reverse complement strand
GCGTAGAAAGTCCGTGCGCACCTCGAAGGGCAACAAGTTGAAGCTGACCCGAGTGGTGACCAGGGCTTCGAGGTCTTTGAACTTGATCTCAGGAGGTTTGGTCACCGCGGCAATCGTGGTCAGGCGCTCGAACGATTCACTGCCCCTGCGCGAACTCCTCACCGATTCACCCGGCCGAAGCGGCAACCGCGTGCGACCCGCGCGCTGGAAGCGGTCCACCTTTTGAGACAGCCCCAGGCGCTCCATCAAGCTCAAACCCGCGCCCGGAACGTAGAGGAAGGCGTCCTTCTCCGCGGGGTCGAGCGAGAACCGATACTCACCCGTCCAGCTGGGATCCACAAACTCCAACATCACGTCCTGGCCGATGCCCTCCAGGTATCCGTAGCGCCAGACCTCGAACGGAAAGGTGTTCGTGGCCCCTCCGCCTTCCTTGATCGGCCGACGGTAAGGGCCACCGGTGGGGTGGGCCTCGACCTGATCCGGCGGCCCCCAGATGATGTAGACCCGACCGCGGTCCATCTTCCAGCCGGGGAAGGCGGAGGCGAAGCGCTCGTTGACGTAGGCGATGCGGCGATAGTGCTCTTCCGTGAACTCGTTTTCAATCGTGTCCGGTGTCGGGTCGCGCCGCAGCCAGAACTGTTCGATGAACTGCTCCCGCTCCTCGTCGGCGTTCAGGTGAAGGAAAACTTCCCTCTCCTCGGCGGTGATGATGTAGACGACGTCCTCTTCGAGCCACCTCTTGTATTTGCTTTCTAACTCCCTCGCCAGGGCTTCGTCGCGGCGCTGGCGCTCTTTCTCAGTGAGCTCGCGTTGGGGCAAGCCTTCCCCCAGGGGCTGCGGCTCGGCTTCCTGCTGCTTCTTCCTCTTTTCTGCGCTCTCTTGCTGGTCCTGCGCCCTCACTCCCCCTGGCCACACCAAAACCCCGGCCAAGATGACTAGGAAAGCCCAGCGTAGAGGACGAGTCATACCCACTCCCAGCGCCCCATTCTATCCTTGCCTCACTTTCGGGTCAAGAATCCAAAAGCCCCCCAGTGCTGGCTGCCCGCTGGCCCCCGCCAAGAATTCCCGGGAACACGCGGAGATTGACCCCCCAGAACCCCCGAGGCAAAATAGGAGGGGGAGGGGTTCCCGCGAGAGAGCGCACAAAAGCGATGCAACCTGCTCTGCGGTGGTGTCGGCGAGGCTGGGCCCAGCTTTTTCTCGCCTTCCTGGTTTCCAGCTGCGGGACGGTGGCGGCGGAAGACCGCCCCAACCTCCTCCTGATTACCCTGGACACCGTGCGCGCCGACCATCTGGGCTGCTACGGCTATAAGAAGGTTCGCACCCCGCATATCGATGGCTTGGCCGCCGCCGGAGCCCGTTTCGAAAGAGCCTACACGCCCGTACCCGTTACCCTGCCCGCCCACGCCATCATGTTCACGGGCAAGTACCCGATGGCCATCGGCATGCATGACTTCAGTGGCAACCGCCTGGGCGCCGAGCACGCCACCCTGGCTGGCCTGCTGCGCGAGCAAGGCTACACCACCGCGGGGATTGTGGGCTCGGCGGTATTGGATGCGCGCTTTGGGCTCGCCCGCGGCTTCGACTACTACTACGACAACTTTGACTTCAGCCGCCTGGATGAGACCAACCTGGATGCGATGGAGCGCCGGGGCGACCTGGTGGTCGAGGAAGGCCTGGCGTGGCTGGGGCGCAGCAGCTCTCAGAAGCCTTTTTTCCTTTGGCTTCATCTTTATGATGCTCACCATCCCTACCTGCCGCCGCCCCCCTACAGCGCTCAATACGCAGACCAACCCTACGATGGCGAAATCGCCTTCGTGGATGCCCAGGTGGGTCGTGTGCTGGAGTTTCTCCGGGAAAAGAAACTCTATGACCGCACCTTGATTGTTTTGGCCGGCGATCACGGGGAGGGTTTGGGGGAGCACGGCGAAAAGACGCACGGATTTTTTATCTACAACTCCACCCTTCACGTACCCCTCCTTTTCAGGCCACCGCCTGGACCTTCTCCTCCCCGAAAGCGAATTTCGACACCGGTGAGCCTGGTCGATCTCTTCCCCACCATCCTGCGGCTGCTTGGTTTGTCGGTGCCTGAGGAGGTGCAGGGCCGCAGCCTGGTTTCCCTGATGCGGGAAGAGCCCCGCGGCACGGGCGAGGGAATCTATGCAGAGACGTTCCTGCCGCGCTTGCACTTCAACTGGAGTGAGCTGCGCAGCATTCAGTTGGGCAACTACCGTTTCATTGATGCCCCCAAGCCAGAGCTCTACGACCTTGCGCAAGACCCGGGGGAGCAGAGAAACCTCTTTACCCAGAAACAGCGCATCGCCAGAGAACTGCAAGGCCGGCTGGCGCAGCTCATCAAAAAGTACTCTCCGCCCGCCGGGCAGGAGACTGGGGAAGAAACCGGCCTCGACCCCGCCCTGATGGAGCGGCTGAAATCGCTCGGGTATGCGGCGGTCTCCGGTGGCGGTTCGCCCACCATCAGCAACCGCAACCTGCCCGACCCCAAGGACCGCATCCAGATGTACGAACTGGTCTCGGACGCCATCGCCGATAGCCAGCAGGGCCGCTACGAGGCTTCGACTGCCAAACTGCAGGCCGCGCTCAAGGTGGAGAGTGCTTCCTCGCCCGTGCACTATCTGCTCGCCCTGAACTCCTATCGCCAGGGTGATTTCCCCCAAGCCATCGCCGGGTTTCGCCGGGTGCTAGAGTGGCAGCCCGACTATGCTCTGGCCAACTACTACCTCGGGCTGGCCTACGGGAAGGCGGGCCAGTCGGAGCAAGCCGTTGCCGCTTTCCAGCGCACCCTCGAATTGGACCCCACCAACTTCGCGGCCGCTTTCAACCTCGGAGTCACCTACTTGCAGCAAGGGCGCGTTCAGGAGAGTGTGGGGGCTTTTCAGCAATCGGTGACCATTTATCCAGACTACGCCACGGGCTACGCCGCGTTGGGCGAGGTGCTGCTCCACCAGGGCCAGGTAGAACAAGCCCTCCCAGCCCTCCGGAAGGCTGTGGACTTGGCTCCCAACAATGCCAGAGCGCGCCAGACCCTGATCAAGGCCCTCCGCGCCCGGGGCTTGCACGCCGAAGCGCAAGAAGTGTTGCGGGAAGGCCAATCGCCGCCCCCGCGTTGACGACGGGCCCAGGCTACCGGCGCCGACGGACCCAGGAGAAGGGGAATTGCCCATCGCGAGGACAATGACCTTCGGGCTTCTCGCGGCCCTTGTGTTGTCAACCTCAGCGGCCAGGGCCGCCACGAATCCTACCCGTCCCAATATTCTCTTGATCACGGTAGATACCCTGCGCGCCGACCGGCTCGGCTGCTATGGATACAAGCAAATCCAGACTCCAGCCCTAGACGGCTTGGCGCACGACGGCGTGGTGTTCGAGCGCGCCATCGCGCCGGTTCCCCTAACCTGGCCCTCTCATGTGGCCCTCTTCACCGGCACCTATCCTTTCTCCAATGGCGTTCAGGATTTCACCGGGCAAACCCTGTCACCGGAGTTTCGCACCCTCACCGAAAGCTTGCGCCAGCAGGGGTATGCCACCGGCGCCGTTGTCAGCGCCTTCGTCCTGGATCGCAGCTGGGGGCTGGCCCGGGGCTTCGACCATTACTACGATGTGTTCCCCGCGCAGGCTTTTGGCCAGAAGGACCTGGGTCTCGTCGACCGCCGGGCCGAAGCCAGCGTCGAGCAAGCCCTGAAGTGGCTGGAGACTCTGCCGCGTCAACCCTTTTTCCTCTGGCTTCATCTCTTCGACCCCCACAGCCCCTACGACGCTCCCGAGCCCTTCCGCTCCCGCTACCGGAACCGGCCCTACGACGGGGAGGTGGCCTATGCGGACCACCACCTGGGTCGGCTGCTCGAGTGGCTGAAGCAGCGGGATTTGTATGACCGCACCTTGGTGGTCTTCCTCAGCGACCACGGAGAATCGCTGGGCGCGCACGGGGAGGCCGAGCACGGATTCTTTGTCTACAACGCCACGGTGTGGGTGCCGCTAATCATCAAGCCTCCTGCGGGGAGCGGGGTAAAACCGCGGCGGGTGGCGGCACCGGTCGAGACCATTCGCGTGGCCCCCACCGTCCTGCGTCTGGCTGGCGTTCAGGACGACCCGATTCAGAAGCAGTTTCAAGCTGCCAGCCTGGTCGCCTTGATGGCCCAGGGCCGCGAATCCGGAAAGCCCCCGGCCTACGCCGAAACCTTCTACCCCTTCAGCTCTTTTGGCTGGAGTCCCCTGCGCAGCCTGCAAACGGAGCGGTACCACTACATTGAGGCGCCGGAGCCCGAACTCTACGACCTCAGGGCCGACCCGCAGGAAAAAAACAATCGCGCCCCGCAGGAGAAGACACAAGTGGCCGCCCTGCGGGCCCAGGTGCAAGCACTGCTGGCTCGGTACCCGCGCCGCCCGCCCGGGGTTGACACCTCTGGCTTGGATCCGGAAAGCATCGAAAAGCTCCGCTCGCTCGGGTACGTGGCCTATCGCGCCCCTACCGGGGCGAAGGGGCGAACCTCTGGGCTCAGTGATCCCAAACACAAGCTGGAGGTGTACAACTCAATCCTCCAGGCAACGGATGCCTTGCACGCCGGCGACGAGACTCGGGGTCAGGCCCTGCTCGAGAAAGTCCAGCAGTCCGAACCGGAACTCTACCTCATTCCTTTCTTGCTCGGCGAGGCGGCCTCCCGGCAAGGCAAGTGGGAAGCGGCGGGGGCGGAGTTCGCGCGCGCCCTCAAGCTCAACCCCGATTTCGACCAAGCCATGATGGGACTCGGGCGCGCTCTCAGCCACCAAGGAAAACCCGAGGCCGCCCAACAGTGGCTGAAGCAGGCACTGGCCCTCAACCCACGAAACTTTCGCGCCTGGTTCGAATTAGGGCAAGTCCAGATGCGCCAGGACACTCCCACCGCCATGGCCTCGCTCGAAAAAACCCTGTCCATACAGCCGAACTTCGCCCCCGCCCGGCGGGCTCTGGGCCTGCTGGGAATCAAGCAGGGAGACTACGCCGCCGCCGCCCGGAACCTGGCCCAGGCGGTGGAGCTGGGTGTGACCGACCCGGCTACCTACAACTATCTGGGCATCGCGTACAGCCGCAGCGGAGAGTTCGAGCGCGCCGTGGAAAGCTACCAGCAGGCGTTGGCGGGCCGCCCGGACTTTGCCGAAGCTCACCTCAATCTGGCCTACGCCTACCAGCGGCTGAACCGGCTGGCCGCCGCCCAACGCGAATACGAGACCGCCTGCCGCCTCGAGAAAGAGTTCTGCCAGTACGTCTCCAACCCGCCCCAATGAGCCGCGCGAAAGTGCCGGCGCGGACCCCGAGCTAGGCTTTTCCTGCCGACGGGGGAGAAAGAGGGCGAGGAATCTCATCGGCGCCGCTGGCGTGGTTTGAGATTCCTCGACTTCGCCCTACGGGTTCCGCTCGGAATCACAGGCACAGTTTGAGATCCTTCGCTTCGCTCAGGATGACAGGGCTGAGGGGTGCGGTTTTCGCGCCACCGTCTGTCACAGAGGAATGAGATTCCTCTCTTGGACTCCGCTCAGGGCAGAAGGATTGGCGGCCGCCGGCGGCCAGAAGAGCCTACCTGGAGGGAGGGGTTGAGCTCTCGAGTCTTTCCAGGATTCTCTTGGCTTTCGGGGTCAAGGGATCGTCAGGAAACAATTCCGTGAAACTCTTCAACTCCTTGACGGCCTCAGCGGGCCGCTGCTGGAGGAGGTAGAGGTTGACGAGCTCCAGCCGCACCGCCGACAGCTGCGGCTCAAGGTCGAGCGCGGTGCGGAGATGTTGCTCGGCGCGGCCGAATTCCTCCCCGCGCACATAGACCGACCCGAGCAGAAAGTGGCCGAACCCGGAGCCCGGCTCCCGCTTCAACCCTTCCTGCAAGGTCCGCTCCGCCTCCTCGTACCGGCTGGTCAGGAAGAAAACATTGCCCAGATTGAAGTAGGCCTGGGCGTCGCTGGCGTTGAGCCGGATCACCTGGGCGAACACCGTTTCGGCGGCGGTGAAGTCTCCTGCGCTGACGTATTTCGAGCACAGGTTGTTGTGGGCGGGATAGAAGTCCGGGGC
>JACQTG010000152.1 GCA_016210895.1 Acidobacteriota bacterium | reverse complement strand
CGGGATTTGTGCCCTCAAGCCAACTCCTGGGCGCATCCCGGCCAGTGGCCACTTCCCACCCAGCGGAGGGCCGTTTGCCTTGCTGGGAGTGGTGGGGCCGATGGCGCGGACGGTCGCCGACCTGCGGCTGCTGCTGGAGGTGATGGCCGGGCCGGACTGCGGCGACCCCACTTCGGTTCCCGTACAGGTGCGGCAAGTCAGCCGAGAGGAGCTCGGTCGCTATCGCATCGGCGTCTTTGAGGACGATGCCCGAACCCCTGTCACGGCGGAAACCCGCGCCGCCATCCAGGCAGCAGCAGCTTCCTTGAAACGGGCTGGTTTTGAGGTGGTTCCCTACCGCCCGGAGGGCTTGGAGAAGGCCCGCCAACTGTGGACGCTCTTTTTTTGCTGGGGCGCCCTAACGACACTGAGACCTTTGATGGGAGGGCGGGAGGCTGAACTGCCGATCCTCAAGGAGTACACAGAAACCGTGTCTGCCCGCACTCCGCTTACGGCGGAGGGTTTGCTGAATGCCTGGATAGAAGCTGACCAGCTTCGGGTCCGCATGCGGGAGCAAATGGAGGAATTTTCCCTTTTGCTTTGTCCTGTTTGTTCCATTCCCGCCTTCCGGCACGGCGAGCGCGCCTGGGGCGTCGAGGGCCGAACGGTTCGGTATCTGGAGGCGATGAGCTACACGCAGTGGTTCAACGTCTTGGGGAATCCGGTGGTCGTTGTTCCAGTGGGGCGCTCTGCAGAAGGCTTGCCTATCGGCGTGCAACTAGTAGGTCGGCCGTACGAGGAGGAGGTCGTCCTGGCAGTGGCGGAAAAGCTCGAGCAGGAGCGGGGAGACTGGCCAGCGCCCCCTACCTGGGGGCTTTCGGTTTGATGGGCTCGAGGCCGGCAAGGGTAGCAAAGCGCCGGCGGGTTTCGTCGGACCAGCCCGGAATGAGCTCTGCCACCGCGCCGGTTTTGTCCAAGAGGATTGACAGCGGAACGGTGAGTTCCTCGGTCGCATACAGCCGCTCTATGGCGGCGACTCCGCCGACCAAGATTGAATAGTGGACGCCTGCCTGGCCGAGGAAACCCTGCAGGTCGGCCTCCGGGCTGGTGTCGAGGTTGAGGCCCACCAGGTCGATGCCGCGCGCCGCCAAGGACGACCGCAAGCGCTCGAGTTCAGGCATCTCGCGGGCACAAGGAGCGCACCAGGTCGCCCACAGGTTGATGAGCGTGCGCCGGCCCGGCCGGAGTTGCTCGGACAACGAGGTGGGGTGGCCGTCGAGGGTTTGCAGCGGCAGGTTCGGCATCACTTCGCCCACTGCGAGGCGCAAGCTGCGCGCGATGGTTTCCGCGCGGGTCAGCGGATCGGGAAGGTGGGCGCGCGGCAAGACGATGGAGTCTGCCCGGCCCGTGCCTTCGTGCAACAAGAGGGTGGAACCGGCGGCCAAGTCCGCCTCGAATCGCTCCACCTTTCCTGAGGGCCAGGTCACTTCGATCCATTCAGCGCCGGAGGCCTGACCGAGTCCGAACAACAGCCGCGGATCGTGCTGCGATAGAAAACCGGCGCCTCCGCTCTTGATCTTGGTCAAGATCCCCGCCTGTGTCTGGAGGCGAACCACGGCCCCGTAGGCGTCGCGGCCCGACTCTGCCCCGCCTTCCAGCAGGACGCGCAGGTAGTTGTTTTCTTGGCCCAGGTTGTTGCGAAACAGGAGGTGGGCTTCGCCCTGAATCGTGGTCATGAAGACGTCGAGGTCGCCGTCGTTATCGAAGTCGGCAAAAACCGCGGCCCGGCCGTCGCTGATCGAGTCGATGCCAGAGACCCCCGAGATGTCCACGAACTTCTTGCCGCCCGAATTCAGACACAGCAGGTCGCGCTCGTATCCACTGAAGGAGAAGCCCTCTTCGAAAATCAGTTCGCTTTGATCCTGCCGCAAGGCGCCTCGGCCCTGCTTGGGATCGTTCGCGTGCGTCACGACCTGACGCCAGAACTGACTTCAAGTGTCCTTCATGGACTTGCCGGAGATGAAACCGTTCGGGGTGAACAAGTCTTCCCAGCCGTCATTGTCGAAGTCCAGGAAGCCGCCGCCCCAGGCCCAGCCCCCGGAAAAGGGCCCGGCTTTTTCGGTCACGTCCTGGTAGTGGCCGTCGCCGACATTCTCGTAGAGGTTGTTCCCGGCGGCCAGTTTCACCAGCACGTTTTCTTTGGGACCGGCGGCGGGAAAGAGCCTGGAGAGGATGCGGTTGCCGGCGGTGGAAGACATGTTGGTGACGTGCAGATCCAGCTGGCCATCATTGTTGTAGTCGCCGAAAGACACCCCCATGCCGTAGCCGGGATCCAAGACGCCGCGCTCTTGGGCCTGATCGCTGAAGTGGTCGCCTTTGTTGATGAAAAGGGCGTTTTCGCCGAAGTCGTTGGCCACATACAAATCCTGCTGGCCATCCTGGTTGACATCGGCGAAAGCCGCGGCATAACTCCAGCGACGGTCATCCACGCCCCACTGGGCTGCCGCTTCGCGGAAGGTACCGTTGCCTTGATTCACAAACAAGAGATTGGGGGTGCCGTTGGTGGCGCGAAACCAGGAATTGGGGACGACCCGACCGTAGTGGTTGTAGCCGGTCACATAGATGTCGGGAAGACCGTCCCGGTTCACATCGCCGGCGACCGCACTGAACCCGATGGCCTGCACAGCCACGCCGGCCGTCAAAGAAACGTCGCGGAAAACAAGCTTCCCGCTTGGTTCCAGCTGATTCTCCAGCAGAATTTGTGAACCCACGGCGGAGATGAAAACGTCCAAGTCCCCGTCGTTGTCATAATCCAGAGCCAGGGGCGCCACCGCGTTCTCCATCAATCCCAACCCCGCCTCTTCGGAGGCGTCTAGAAAGCGGCCGGCGCCGTTATTCAAGTAGAGGTAGGGGCGGTACGAAGTGACCACAAACAAATCGATCCGACCATCGCGGTCGAAGTCGGCCGCTGCGGCGCCCTGCCAAGCATAGCTGCTGTTTTCCGCGGAACCAAAGGGGGGACGGCTGACGGCGACTCCCGCCGGCACCGACACTTCCGAAAACAGAGCGGTGGAGGCCACCCAGGAATCTAGGCTCGCGAGCTCGAAGGAAGAAAACTGCCAGCGACCGTTCTCCGCCCGGCGAACGGAGGCCCGCACCACGCCCCGGGCCCACTCGCGGCGGCCGCTGCTATCGCGGCCGATGACGTAAAAAGCTATGCGGGCCCGCCCACTGGCCCCGACCGCCGCGGTCGGTTCTTTCCCGCCCACCACGGCACGGGCCGACTCATCGAACTCTGCCTGCTTGACTTTGAAGCGGGCGTCTTCGATCTCCGCGAAGTGGGTAAGAAAGGCCGACCACGCGGGCACGAACTCGTCTCGGCTCAGCGGGCGCACTGGGGCGGCGGCTTGCGCACCCTGCCCCGACGCTCGTGCAACCGGAGTCGCGGTCTCTCCGCCCTTGTCTTCCTGCTCTACTCGCCACCCGTGCTGCCCAATCCCTTTCATGCGTTCCTGCACGGGCAGGGGAACGGTTGGCAGAGGCGTTCCAAAGAACTGAGCCGGGAAGAATTCGGCGATCTGCTGAGTATTCCGATTCCGGACCGCCAGGGATAGGTCCAGCAGGTCATTGGCCAGCGATTCCGACAGCGTCTCGATGATTTCGAGTTGGTTGCGGTCGGCCCCCCCTGCTGCGGTTGTCTGGGAGTGCAAAGAGGGTAGGCCGCCGAACAAGAGAAAGACCAGAAGAGCGCCGTTGCCAACGACTGCCGCCCGAAACTTCTGCCTTCCGGAGTGACCCGGCTCTTTGGGGTGATTCGCTGCGTCACCGCACATGAATCAAGCCTCCTTTTTTGTCAGTGTATACTGGGGTGGCCGAAGACGCAAACAGCTCTCACACTCGAGGCGGCGATCCATGCGACGATGGAGGCGAATGGGGAGAACGGCAGCGGTCTTGATTCCTGTCGCAATTCTATGGGTGGCAACCGCCCGCGTGCAGGAAAGAAGTTCCGCCGAAGAAGCTACCAGGCTCAACAACCTGGGCGTCGCTTACATGAATCAGCAGCGCTTTGAGCAAGCGCTCGAGCTTTTCCAGCAGGCCTACGTTGTCCACCCGGATCTCTACGCCGCCCGGCTCAACCAGGGCATTGCGCTGCTCAACTTGCTGCGCTACGAAGCGGCGCTGGAAATCTTCCGGGAAGCCGCGCAGAAAAACCCGGGGAGCGAACGCGCCTGGTACAACCTAGGTCTTTTGTACAAGAACCAGGGCCGGGCCGAGGAGGCCCTCAAAGCTTTCCAACGGGTGGCCGCGCTCGACCCTTCCGATGCTGACACGCACTACTTCTTGGGGCTGGTTCAGGCCCAACTGCAGGATTACGAAAAGTCGGTCGCTGCCTACCAGCAGGCGTTGTCTCTGAACCCCGTTCATCCGTCGGCGGAATTCGGGTTGGCTCGCGCCTACCAACGACTGGGAAACTCTGAGCAAGCCCGCCAACACCTGGCGCGCTTTCAGCAGCTGACGCAGGCGAAGCTGGCCGCTCCGATGAGTTCGGCCTACGGCGATCAAGGCCAGTATTCGCTGGCCGAAGAGCTCAGGCCCGCTGGGATGGCAGGGCTTCCCGCCATTCCGGTGCGCTTTCACCTTGCCACCGCAGAGGCGGGTCTCAACTTCCTTGATAACGACGGTGTGCCCGGCGAAGAAGCAGAATCCTATGAGGGGAGATTGGCCCCGGTGCTCGGCCCCGGCGCTTGTTTCTTCGACTATGACAATGACGGCCACACCGACGTCTATCTTGTCAACACGGGGGCCAAGCCGGGAGCGCTCTTCCGCAACCGGGGGAAAGGCCGCTTTGAAGAAGCGACTGAGGCGGCGCGGATCAAAGCCGAACCCGGTGGGCTCGCGTGCACGGCCGGGGATTATGACAACGACGGCTGGACCGATCTCGCCCTAAGCTCCTGGGCTCGTGTCGCGCTCTACCGCAACCAAGGGAACGGCATCTTTCGAGACGTTACCGGGTCTGTCTTCCTCCAGGAGCCCGGGGGGCCTGCCTCGCGAGCCCCTAGCTTCCCGCTGGGCCTGACCTTCCTTGACTACGACCACGACGGCGATCTGGATCTCTATGTTTCCACCTTCCCCGAGGTGAAGCGGAGCCCGGAGGGCCGGCCGGAGCTGAGCCTCTCGGCTTCTGCCGAACTAAACCAGCTTTGGCGCAACAACGGCAACGGGACCTTCACCAACGCGACCAATGCGGCCGGGCTCGCAGGCTCACTCCCCACGGTGACCGCCGTGGGCACAGACTTTAACAATGACCGAGCCCTTGATTTGGTACTTACGGGCTGGCGGAAGGCTCCCGTCGTCCTCCTGAACCCGCGCGAGGGCGCCTTCCAGGCAGCCCAACCCTGGGCCACGCCTATGCCCGCCCCCACGGCTGGCGTGGCTGTGTTTGATTTCAACAAGGATGGCTGGATGGACCTGGCTTTTACCCACTGGGGCCGCCCGGGACTGACTCTATGGCGCAACCTGGAAGGCAAGCGGGCAGAAAGGGTGGCCTTGCCCGAGGTCGATTGGCAGCAGGGCTGGGGTGTGGCGACCGTGGACTATGACAACGATGGTTGGCTCGACCTAGTCGCCGTGGGGGAAGCGGAGGGCAAAGCCGAGATTCGTTTGCTGCGCAACCGCGGGCCGGAAGGATTCGAAGACGTCACGGCCAAGGTAGCCCTGGATGGCGTCCCGCTTAGGCATCCCCGGGCCGTGAGTGCGGCGGACTACGACGAGGATGGCGACCCCGACCTTCTCGTGACCCAAAACGGTGGGCCGGCTCAACTTCTCCGCAACGAGGGCGGCAACCGCAACGCCTGGTTGCTCTTGGCCTTGAGGGGATTGGGGGACAACACCAGCGGGATTGGCACCAAGGTGGAGGTGTTCGCCGGCGTGGGCTGGCAAAAGTGGGAGGTGCAAGCCGCTTCCAGCTACTTGGGGCAGAGCTCGTTGGAGGTCACGGTGGGGCTAGGCCGCGCCCAAGAGGCCGAGATTGTGCGTTTGCTCTGGCCCACGGGGGTCTGGCAGGACGAGGTGCGACTGGCGGCACAGGCGCGGCACCGCATTACTGAAATCAACCGCCGCGGGAGTTCCTGTCCCATCCTCTTCGCCTGGAACGGACACCGCTATCAATTTATTACCGACGTCATCGGCGCCGGGATTGTTGGCCACTGGGTAGCACCCGGGCGGCGGAATGTGCCGGACCCCACCGAATACGTGAAGGTAGACGGGGACCAGGTGCAGCCCAAGGGAGGGCGACTGAGTTTTCGTCTTCTCGAGCCGATGGAGGAAGTGGTCTACCTCGACCAGGTGCGCCTGTTGGCTGTAGATCATCCAGCCGAGGTGCAGGTCTATCCCAACGAGTATTTCGCCGGCAGTCCTCCCTTTCCGGCTTTCAAAGTCATCGTCAGCCAGCAGCCGCGCTCGCCGGCCGGTGCCTGGGACGACCGCGGCCGCGACGTGCTGCCCGAGCTCGGCGAGCGCGACCGGCGCTATGCGACGAGTTTCGAGCTTCTGCCGTTCAAAGGCTTCGCCCAACTCCACTGGCTGGAGTTGGACCTGGGCAATTGGGAGGCCTCGAAGCCTCTCCGACTCCTCCTCCATGGCTTCATTGACTATTTCAGCGCCACCTCCGTTTTCGCCGCCCATCAGGCGGGCGTGCAGCCCATCCCGCCTTACGTCGAAGCGCAGGATGCCGCCGGCGGCTGGGTGCGAGTCGCAGACAACATCGGCTTTCCGGCTGGACTGGCGCGAACCATGGTTGCCGACCTTACCGGTCGTTTGCCCGCCGGTACCCGGCGCATTCGCCTTGCGACCAACCTGCAAATCTACTGGGACCAAATCCTGGTGGACGCCCCGCCCGAAGGGAGTGCGGTCAAGCTGAGGGAAGTTCCTCTGGTAGCGGCGACGGTCGCTTTCCGAGGCTATCCCCGGGCCGTGGAGGGAAATCCGCCGGGCGACCTCAGCTACATCTACGAAGAGGTCAGCGCGACGGGGCCGTACGCGCGCCACATCGGCAATTACACCCGCTACGGGGCGGTGCGCCACTTGGTCAGGGAGAGGGATGACCGGTTTGTGGTCTTCGGTTCCGGAGAGGAGGTGGGTGTGGAGTTTGCTCTCGGGTCGCTGCCGGGGCTGCCTGCCGGTTGGAGCCGCGACTATTTCTTTTACGCTGATGGATTTGCCAAGGACATGGACTTCTACGAAGCCCACCCGGAAACCGTGGAGCCGCTCCCGTTTCATGGCATGAGCCACTACCCGTATGCGGCCCCGGCGGGCTATCCGGCGAGTGATCGGCATCTGAGGTATCAGCTGAACGACAACACTCGTCCGGTCTCGGGTAGAGGGGCGGCCGCTCTCCGGTTCGAATACCGGGAAGCGGGAAAGCCAGATTAGCCTTTGGGACTCGCCTCAGCGCCGCTAGTGGTGGTGTCTTAATTTGAACTTGACCCACATTCCACAGAGGCTTACGATACCAGCCCATCTGGCGGTGGGGGATTCTTCTATGACGATAATCGTGGGTGTATTTCTGCCGGATTCACAAGACTCTGCGGGTAACGCCTGCACTTGAGGCTGGTTTGACAAATCACATCTGGACGCTGGGAGAGCTATTGGAAAATACCACTTGACAACCTTGGCTTGCTGTTTTATCTTATTGTCATAAATGGACCCCGAAGTTCCATTAGGTACTTCGGGAGAAGATTAGGGCCTGCGGTTCTCGCAGGCCATTTTATTTTACTGGGAGGTCTTCAATGAGCATTGTCGCTGTCTTCTTGGATGGAGGTTACATAGAAAAGCTGCTTAAACTCGACCATCAACAAGCATCAATTGATTTTGGCAAATTGGCTCAAGAAATGGCCGCGCCTGATGAGCTTCTTCGAGCGTATTACTATCATTGTCTCCCTTATCAGAGCAATCCACCTACCGAAGAGGAAAAGCAGCGTTATGCAGCGAGGCATCGGTTTATTACCGCACTAAAGTTCCTACCGCGTTTTGAAGTCCGCTTGGGCAGACTGGCCTATAGAGGAATTGGACTAGACGGAAAGCCAATCTTTCAACAAAAGAGGGTAGATTGTATGCTCGGTGTAGATATGGCCCTGTTAGCCGGAAAGGGGAAAATCACTAATGTCGCCTTATTTACCGGAGATAGCGACTTCATTCCCGCAGTGGAGGCAGCAAAGCGAGAGAGTGTACTTATCACGCTTTGGCACGGAAGTCTCACATCTGAAGAAACCAAACCTAGCAGGGAACTCTTCGAGATTGCCGACGAGAGAATAGAGTTCACCACCGACCACGTGAGAAAGATTCTGCGCCCCCAGAAACCAAGCCCCAGAAAATAAGAATCAAATTCAAATTAAGACACTACCCCGCTGGTGCGTAGCTTCTTGGCGTCTAGCCAGTCTGCTATTCTTGGCACGGCGTGAGTAGGCTGGAGAGTGGACGTCGATGCAAAACAGCCCAGCGTTGAAGCAGCGACGGCGCCGTGGAGCCGTTCCCCCTAGGCCACTCCGCGGAATCCTTCCCTGGACCTGCCTCGTCGTGG
>JACQTG010000159.1 GCA_016210895.1 Acidobacteriota bacterium | reverse complement strand
CTCGCCCTGGAGCGCCACGCGACGTCGAAACTGCGCACGACCGAAGATCTTCTAGGCATTTCCACGCTCGGCTTTCGCGGCGAGGCGCTGCCCTCGATCGCCGCGGTCGCGCGGGTCCTGCTGGAGACGCGGCTGCGGGAAGAGTCAGCCGGGACGCGAATTGAAATCCATGGCGGAAAAATCCAGTCGGTCAAGGAAGTCGGCTGCGCTGCGGGCACGGTGGTCGAGGTTCGCAACCTCTTCTACAACGTGCCGGCGCGGCGGAAGTTTCTGCGGAGCGACAGCACCGAGCTGGGCCACGTCACCTCGCTCGCCACGCACTATGCGCTGGCGCATCCTGACCGCGCCTTCCGGCTGAAGTCGGGAAGCCAGACATTGTTCGAGGTGGCCCCGGTCGAACGCTTGCGGGAGCGCGCCTATCAATTGCTGGGACGGCAAACGTTCGAGGAGCTGGTGGAAGTGAATCGGGCGAGTGCAGAGCTGCCCGCGCCCTACACGCAGAGTGCGTTCGGCACGGAACCAGCGACGACCTCTTCGCCGGGGACAATTGCGGTCGAGGGATTCATCTCGCGCCCGGAGGTGGAGCGGTCGAGCGCGGCCAATATTTACATTTTCGTCAATCGGCGGCTGGTGCGCGACCGCATGCTGCTGAGCGCGATCCGAGAGGCCTACCGGAATATCCTGCCCGCGCGATCCTATCCGATGGTGCTGCTGTTCCTGGAGTTGCCGCCGAGCGAGGTGGACGTGAACGTCCACCCGCAAAAAATCGAGGTGCGCTTTCGCCACACAGGCTTCGTGCACGACTTTGCGTTGGAGACGCTGTGGGGAGCGCTGACGGCCGCACGGCCTCCGGCTCAGTTTCCGACGCGAACGACAGAGACGTCAGCTGCAAGGGCAAGCACGCCTCCGCTCGCTTCACACACAACGCCGGCTGCAGAACCGTTGGTCCTCCGACCACCGACATTGCCACCCGTCGAGCAGCGCTTGCCGTTGGCGGTGAGCCCGCCAATGGCAACGGCCGCTTGCGTGGCTACCGCGATTGAAGTCGAGGAGCCGTTGCCAGCAGGTTCGCCCAGTAACTTGGAAGAATTGCGGCCGCTGGGGCAGATTGCCAACAGCTTCATCGTGGCGGCCGGCCCCTCAGGCTTGTGGCTCATTGATCAACACGTGGCACACGAGCGTGTGCTGTTTGAGCAGCACCTGCGCGCTCGGGGCCGCGGTCAGGTGGAAGGGCAGCGGCTGCTGACGCCGGCACTGCTTGAGTTGAGCCCGCGCCACCAGGCGGTGTGGGAGGAGATAGCGCGGGAGCTTGAAGCCAACGGATTTGAGATTGAGCGATTTGGCGCGCGGACGTTGGCGGTGCAAGCAGGACCGGCGGGCGTGGCGGCGAGCGAGATTGAGCGGCTGTTGGAGGAGATTTTCACTGCAGTGGAGCATGAAGCGAGCGCGCGCACGCTCGACAGCTTGCAGCGGCAGATTGCGGCTTCGGTCTCTTGCCACGCGGCCATCAAAGTCAACATGCCGCTCACGACGGCGAAAATGGAGTGGCTCTTGCGCGAGCTGGCGCGTACGGAAGCGCCGATGACCTGTCCGCACGGCCGTCCGGTGGTGCTGCACTATTCACTGCGCGAGATTCAGAAGGCCTTCAAGCGGATCTGATGGTGCGCGCGAACGGACTCGTGATTGCCATTGACGGGCCCTCGGGCACGGGGAAGAGCACAGTCGCGCGCGGGGCGGCGGATCGCCTCGCCTATCTCTATGTGGACAGCGGGGCGATGTATCGTGTCGTGGCCTGGTGTGCGCAGGAGCGCAGGATTGCCCCGAACGAAGCGAAGCGGCTAGTTGAAATGGTGCGTGGCCTGCGGATCAACCTGGAAAAGAGTTCCAGCGGAGTGCGCGTGTCCGCGGACGGGCGGGATGTAACGGATGCGATTCGCTCGCCCGGCATCGATCACGCAGCCTCGGTGGTGGCGACATTGCCCGCCGTACGCCAGCTCTTAGTTGAGCAGCAGCAGCGGCTGGGAGCAGAGGGCGGTGTGGTGATGGAAGGGCGGGACATTGCGACAGTCGTCTTTCCTGACGCCGAGTTGAAGATTTTTCTCGATGCCTCGCCCGAGGTGCGCGCCCAGCGCCGGTTCGAGCAGCAGCGGGTACAAGGGATCGAGACCTCTCTGGAAAAAACGATGGGGGAAGTTCGCCAACGAGACCTGCGCGACCGCGAACGGGAAGCGTCGCCGTTGCGGCGCGCGCCCGACGCGGTCTATCTGGACACAACCGCACTGACCGCGGAAGAAGTGGTGGAGGTAATTGTGCGGCTGGCCCTTCGACTGGGCTCAGGGTAGACGCGTGCGGGGCTTAGCTCGAGGCCGACATCGAGGCCAGGAACTCGGAATTGCTCTTGGCCTTGGAGAGCTTGTCAATCAGGAGCTCCATCGCCTCCACCGGAGAGAGCTGGCTCAGAACCTTGCGCAGGATCCAGATGCGATTCAGCTCGTCGCGGGGGATGAGCAGCTCTTCCTTGCGCGTTCCGGACTTGTTGATGTCGATGGAAGGGAAGACGCGCTTGTCCACGAGCCGACGGTCGAGGTGAACCTCCAGGTTGCCGGTGCCTTTGAACTCCTCGAAGATGACGTCGTCCATGCGCGAGCCGGTGTCGACGAGCGCGGTGGCGATGATGGCCAGGCTGCCGCCCTCTTCGACGTTGCGCGCGGCGCCTAAAAAGCGCTTGGGGCGCTGCAGCGCGGTGTATTCGAGGCCGCCCGAGAGAACCTTGCCTGTGGGCGGCACGACCTGGTTGTAGGCGCGCGCCAGGCG
>JACQTG010000153.1 GCA_016210895.1 Acidobacteriota bacterium | reverse complement strand
GGCATATCTGGCTTTGCTTATCCCTGTTCGTCAGGCATCTACCCTGCTCGCCAAGATCGT
Source organism: Acidobacteriota bacterium (assembly GCA_016210895.1). The sequence continues at coordinate 2,521 of JACQTG010000153.1, read as the reverse complement.
GTCTACTCTTTCGCCGACTCAATTGGCTGAAATCAAGCAGTCTTGGAATGCCCACGGACTCAAAGTTTCGCTGGGCAAACTTTAAGGCCGCCGCGAACGCGGCTGTCGCCGGCCCTTCATTCGAGGGTGGCCGACCGGCGAAGGTCGATTTTGCAAAACGAACTCAAGTAACTCTTTAGCATTCAATTACTTGAGCCGTAATGGACCTGGCCAAGTGACCCTGGTGCGGCTAACGAGCAGGCTTAGAAGAGCCGCTGGCAGTCCGGCGGGCATCCCCCAAGCAAAGCGATGTGCTCGAGCGCATGCGTCGCATCCGAGGCAAGGAAATGACCAAATAGAAAAGCCCCCCACAGGTGGACCAGAGTGCTTGTTCTTTCCCTCCCCAGCGAATAAAGTCTTTCCGCGATGCGCATCTTTGTCTTGGGGGCCGGGGCGACGGGTTCCGTGCTGGCGCGGCTGCTCGCCCGCCAGGGGCACCAGGTCTGGTGCGGGGACCGCGAGCTGGAGCGGGCGCGGCGGTTTCTCGACTCTTCGCTTCCGGTCGAGTACGTCAACGCGCGCAACTTGTGGTCCATCGTGCGCGCGGCGCGGGGTTGCCATCTGCTGGTGAACGCCGCGTCGGCCGTCTTCAACCAGACGGTGCTGCGGGCGGCGCTGCGGTTGCGGGCGCACTATCTCGACCTGGCCACGCACCTCGGCCATCATCCGTTCAAGGCGGAAGAGTTGCGCTTCCACCGGAAGTTCATCGCCAAGCGCCGCACCGCCGTCATCAACGCCGGCGCGGCGCCGGGGCTGACGAATTTGCTGGTGGCGCGCGCGGCGGAGCTGCTCGAGCGGATTGAGCAAGTACACATCCGCCTCTACGAAGGCACGGAGAGCCGCGACCCGGTGTCGATGTGGTCGGCCGAAACCGCCTTCGACGAGGCTGTCTCGCGCCCGGTCGTCTATCGCCAGGGGCGGTTTCACGTTGCGCGGCGGTTTGGGGAAGCGGAGTGGTTTCGCTTCCCGTCGCCGCTGGGTCGTGTGCGGGTGGTGTTGGCGGCGCAGGATGAAGTAGCTACGCTGCCGCACTTCATCCGGATGCGCGACCTCGATGTCAAGATTGGCGGCAACGAAATTGCCCGCCTGCGCCGGTGGTATCGCCAGGGCAAGCTGCGGCGGACGCGGCGTCCGGTGGCGGCGCGGTTTCCTGAGACGCTGTCGCCGCGGGCGATTGCCCGCCTGATCCGGCGCGGCCTCCTGCGCAATGCGCGCTTTGGCCTGGCGGTCGAGGTCAGCGGTTCCTGGCGCGAAGAGCATGTCCGACACGGATGGTTCTGCACCGTGCCGAGTCTCTATCAATTGCGGCGCCGGGGCTTGAACACCACCCCCATTGCCTTCGCCACCGCCCACCTCGCCGCGCTCTTCGTCAAGCAGTTCCCGCGCGGGCTCTCGGGCGTGTATCCCCCCGAAGCGCTGCCGGCCGAACTCCGCCGCGCCATCCTGCGGGACCTGAAAGGCCGCGGCTTCAACCTCACGTACCGCACCCGATGCCTGCCCAAACCGGAAGACCCGGACGAGGAATGGTAGAGGTGTCCAACCGGGTTTCGGCACCCGCCGAACTGGGGGCGACCGACACGGGGGTCTCGGTCTGGAGCGCCACCGCCTCGCTGGGGTTGACACAGGCGGTGACCCTGGGCCTGCACCTCGGCACAACTGCCCTGCTGTCGCGCTTGCTGGGCAGCCAGGGCATGGGGCTCTATACGGCCTTCATCGCCGGCGTCGCCCTGCTGTCACTCCTCGCCGATCCGCTCGGCTACCGCTGGGTGAACACCTATCTGGTGCGTCGCGGGGAAGCCGTGCGGGCGGCGCTCGGCCGCTCGGCCCTCTACGCATTGGGCATGCTGGTGCTGGCGGCGCTCGTTTTTTGGGTCGAGACGGATTGGCTCGTGGCGGCACTGGAGCGGCTGGGCTTGTGGTCGCGCTGGGAAGGCTTGGAACCCTTGTTGCCGCTGCTGGCGCTGGCCTTGCCGGTGGTGTTGTTCAACGCCTACGTGGCCGCCATCCTGCTGGGGCTGGAAGCCTTTCGGGAGTTCAACGGACTGATGCTGCTGGGCGCGGCGAGTCTCCTGGCCGCCAACGCGCTCCTGTGGGTTACGCGTGGGACGATGGAAGTGCGCACGGCCGCCTGGGTATGGATAGCTTCCTATGGCCTGGCGGCGGCCTGGGGCTGGTGGCGCTTGCGGGCGCGCAGCCAAACCAGCAGGGGCGATGCGGCATTCAGCGCGCCCTTCGGGGAAGTCGCTGCCACCGGCTTTCGCGCCTTTTCGGTGAATCTCTTCAGCTTCCTCCACCTGCGCGTGGACATCTATCTGGTGGGATTTTTTCTGACGCCGGCCGCTGTCGGCCTGTATGCCGTGGCGGTCTCGCTGGTGGAGATGCTGGCGCGGGCTCCGGCGCTGCTGGGAACCGTCATCTATCCCAAGTCGGCGGCCGAGCGCGAAGGGGAGATTACCCGCCTGATTGGACGGCTGTTGAAGCT
>JACQTG010000164.1 GCA_016210895.1 Acidobacteriota bacterium | reverse complement strand
CTTTCCACCCTGGCCTTGCCCCTCGCCCAGGTGCGCGTGAAGCGCGAGAAGGAGCTCGAGCTGCGCCGCGCGCTGCGCGAAATGCGCACCGCCATCGACCGCTACAAGGACGCTGCTGATCGTGGCTTGATTGCCATCGAAGTCAACACCGAGGGCTATCCGCCGGATTTGGAAACGCTGGTGAACGGTGTGCCGCTCGCGGGTAAGCCCGACCGGCGCGTGCGCTTTCTGCGCCGCATCCCACGCGACCCGATGGCGACCTCGACCGATTGGGGGTTGCGCTCGGTGCAGGATCGCCCTGACTCGTGGAGTTGGGGCGGACAGAACGTCTTTGACGTGTACACGCGCAGCCTGGACACGGCGCTCGACGGCACACGCTACGCCGAGTGGTGAGCATGCTCGGCCGGCACAGACTCCGCGGGTTCACGCTCATCGAGCTGTTGATCGTGATCAGCTTGATCGGGATTCTGCTCTCGATTGCGATTCCGAGCTATCGCCAGTCGGTTCTGAGGGCGCGCGAGGCTGTGCTGCGGGAAAACCTGCACGTGCTGCGCTCCACCATTGACCAGTTCACCCTCGATAAAAAGCGCGCCCCGTCCTCGCTGGGCGAATTGGTCGCGGAAGGCTACTTCCGCCAGATTCCACCCGACATCACTGGCTCGCCCGACACCTGGCGGGTCGAGTATGCCGATACACTAATGATCCCCGACCAGACCGCCGCGGGCATCACGGATGTCCACTCTGGTTCTGACGCTATCTCGAGCGAGGGTACCCCGTACAGCTCCTGGTAGTTCCCTCCCCTGGTCCTGATTCCTTTTCCGTGGGCTAACAGATCGCGAGGAGAGATGGTAGCTCGAACGGCAGTCGGCAGACGCTACATTGTCCAGTGCTGGGTGCCGCGGACAAAGTTGCGCAGGCGTTCCCCGTAGGGTGGCAGCAGGCGCAGGAACTCCACCCCCATACCGTCCCGTTCCACGCGCCGAACCTGGGCCCGCACGGGCACGGCCTCCTGGTCATCCAGCCAAAGAGAAAACTCCACTGTCTGCCCCGGGGGAAAGGGGCGCGTATCTTCGATGAACGCACCCACAAGGCTGAGGTTGCGGACACGGGCCAAATAATTCGGATACTCCACAAACACGGTTTTCTTCGGGACGACGCGGGGATAGGCGCGGCACTGGCGTCCAGCTACCACGCTTCCGATTTGGCCATACCGCGGTGGTCGGTTGCCACTGGTGAAAAGGTTAATTCTTGGACAGGGGTCGCACCTGTCCCGCCGGGCAACGGAGTCCTGGCGAGCGGTTGCGTCTAGCGAGCGAGTTCGGCCCAAAACTCAAGGCTGGGAGTGTCAAGTTCCACGCCGAGACGCGCCTTTCCGTCCGGGCCCAAGCCCTGGTCGCTCACTACGCGAGCAAGTTTGGTGAGGCTGCGCCCAGGACGCGAGAGTGTAATTTCATCACCCAGTCGTAGCCGGGTAGAGAGTTTGATGAGTGCGCCGTGGGCATTCACCACTTCCGTCTCGCCCTGCTCGCGCACGGTCAGGGTCTTGCCGGGCGTCCAGATGGCGATGAAGGGGATACGCCAGAGGCTGCGCGGGCTGCGGCGTTGCTCGTTCGGCGACGGTCCCTTCATCGCTCGGCCGGCTCCTCTCCCTCTGGTGGCCGTTCTCACGCCGGCTTCTCCCTTTCAGCACCCTCACCCCCGCGCGCGGCTCGACGCCGCGCGCACAGTAGCCTCGGCGCCCTGCGGGTCAGGGGCACAACACTCACGGCCCGGTTTTGTACACAAGACCGACGACGGCGCCTTCCACCGCATGGGCGATGACCTGGAAAACGCTATCCGTGACCGCCAGGCCGACGGGCAGGTATGTAACCATGTAATACTGGTAGAGATTTCCCACCACCGGCGAGAGGATGGCCACCAAGATGCCGAGTTTGACGCCGGCCCCTACGCCGCTACCTAATGCTGTCCCCACTTTGGCAAAGAGAAACGCGAACGCCAACGCGAACAGCAGGTCAGTCAAAACATACGCTGGGATGACCTCCCGAAAGATCCCTGGATGGACCGCAGTTATCTGCTCATACTGTTGCCCGACGACTTGCGTGTAGAAGGTCCAGTTCAAGGCCACGCGGACAATCCACACCGCGATGGCAGCCCCCAAAAAGCGCCCTGCGTTCATGGCCGTCCTCCAGTAGGGGATGCAACCCCAAAATTTCTTGTTCCAGGTGCCTTTAAGACTGTCCCTTTCTGCTCAGGGCCTCTGCTCCACGCTGCAACTGAGCAAAAGACCTTCCGCGGGGGACCAAGATTTGTCGGGCAGACTAGAATCTTGGCGCGACAAATGTCAAGGAAATAAAACTTTCTCGCTTCTCAGTCTGCGGCCGCGCATGCGAGCGCCGGCACGCGTCCCGCAGGGTTCGAAAGCGGGCTTGCAGAATCAGCTCATCAGGAGTAATATAGTTCTGCGGGGTAGTGGAGTCCGGTACCACGTTGGGCTCATAACCCAAAGGTCGTCGGTTCAAATCCGACCCCCGCAACCACGGGCGCTCAGGCGTAACCGCTTGAGCGCCCGTCAG
>JACQTG010000148.1 GCA_016210895.1 Acidobacteriota bacterium | reverse complement strand
GATGCGAGGGAATCGAATCCACGCTGATGCCCACGACCTGGGCATTGCGCGCGGCAAACTCGGCCCTCTTAGCCTCGAATGCCGGCATCTCCGAGCTTCACGTGGGCGTCCAGTCCAGGGCATAGAAGGCCAGCACCACCTTCTTCTGGCCGCGCAGGCCGGAGAGCTTGAAGCTGGTTTTTTCCTCACCGATGGTGCATGGCAGCTCGAAGTCCGGTGCGGTGTCTCCCACACGAATTTCCGTCATCGTCCCTCCCTTAGCTAGCTTTGCGGGGGAATGCTCAACAGCAGGTGGCAGGGCGCGTGCCGCGCCACGTAGTGGGCTGTTGTACCGAGAAAAATCTCACTCAACGTCTTCTTGTGGTGGTAGCCCAAAACCGCCAAGTCATAGCGGCCCTCTCTCAATTCATCCACCAGCGTCCGGCCGATGTCGCGCGCGCGCAGCACCCGAGCCGTAATCTTGCGCCCACGTTGCTTGCGCGCAGCCCGCTTCACCGCCTCCGCGATCTTTCTGGCGGGAGCATCCAGAGCCGGAGACTCGGCATCGAGCGGCGTGGCCGGAGGCACCTCGACCACATGGAGGGCGGTCAGCTGGGCACGGCCGGGGGCTGCCACACGACTCGCCAGTTCGATTAAATCCTCGATGTGCCCCATCTCCTTCAACCCCACGAGGATTTTCCTCGCCCGCTTCATCCTCCACCTCCTCGCTCACACCTCATGCGGCCAGCGATTCTAGCACGTCCAGCCTCAGAGTCGAGAGCGTTGCCCATTGCTATCGGACAAAAGGCCCCGTGTGGGCCGCCCGTCAATCGCCGCCAGCCCCAAGGCCAAGCTAGAAATGACCGCCAAAGGTCTGGTAGAGCAGCAGCGCATTCAGCACAATCACGATGGTGGCCGTGGCCAGGGCCAGGGCGTTGGTGAGCGGCCGGTTGGCTAACTCGCCCATCACGTCCCGACGCCACGTCAAGCTCACCAGGGGCACGATGGCGAACGGTAAGCAGAAGCTCAAACACGCCTGACTCAACACAAGAATCTTCATCGGTTCGAGTCCCGCCAGAATCACCGCGAAGGCAGGCACCATGGTGATCAACCGCCGCAGGAAGATGCTGAAGCGAATGTGCAGGAAGCCCTCGATGATGACCTGACCGGCCATCGTGCCGACACTGGAAGACGACAAGCCGGAACAAAGCAGGGCGAGGGCAAAGATGGCCGCAGCGGCTGTGCCCAGCAGCGGAATCAACGTCTGGTGCGCCGCCACCATGGATTGAACCGCCACGCCGTTGTGGAAGAAGACGGCCGCCGCCATCACCACCATCGCTGAATTGATCAGCCACGCTCCGTTCATGGCCACGAGCACGTCGGCCAACACGAGCCGCCGGTGGTGGTGGTCGTGCACCGCCCCAGGCTCTGCCCGGCGGGGCAGCACCAGGGCCGAATGCAGGTAGACCACATGCGGCATCACCGTCGCTCCCAGCATGGCGACGGCCAAGTAGATGTTCGCGCTGGAGACTGTGGGCACGACCAGATGCCGCCCGATCGCTGCCCAGTCGGGCCGTGCCAGGATCATTTCCACGGCGTAGGCGGCTCCCACCACGGCCACAAAGGCCATGATGACATGCTCGAGCCGGCGGAAACCCGCTCGCTCGACGGCCAGAATGCCAAACACGACCACGCCGGTCAGCAGGCCGGCGGCCCCGAGGGGAATGTGAAACAACAGGTAGAAACCCAGCGCAGCGCCGAGGAACTCGGCCAGGTCGGTGGCCATCGCCGCCAACTCGGCTACGACCCAGAGGCAGAGGTTCAACCAGCGGGGAAAGTGGTGGCGGCAGTTCTGCGGCAGCGTCATCCCGGTGGCCACGCCGAGCTTGGCCGAAAGGTATTGCACCAGGATGGCCATCAGGTTCGACCAGAACAGCACCCAGAGCAGCTGGTAGCCGAAGGCCGAGCCGGCTTCAATATTGGCGGCAAAGTTGCCCGGGTCGATGTAGGCCACACTGGCCACGAAGGCGGGGCCGAAGTAGTACCAGACTTCGAAGCGCTGGTTCAGGCGCGGCGCAGGTTGCTCCACAAAGCGTACTCCCCGGCACGGGCCCTGCGCCGCCCGCGCACCGAAAACGAACTCAGACAGTCACAAACAGGCCGGTGAGGTACATCACCCCGAGGCCCAGGGCAAAACCCGCCAAGCTCGACCCGCTCACCAGGCTGGCTGGGCCGCTCTCGCGCAGCTGGTAGCGTGTGATTTCAATCACCACCTGGAAAACCGCGCCCGCACCGATGGCCAGAAACAGCACCGCCCAAACTGCCGTGTAGGAGAAGGCCCCCAGGAGGGTTCCGACGATGGTCGGGCCGCCGGCGAGCAAGCCCAGCCAGAGAAGATGCACGAGCCGAAAGCGCGCGCGTACAACCGGGGCTACAATGGCTACACCCTCGGTCAGGTTGTGCACGGTAAAGCCAAGCACCAAGAGGAAGCCCGTCGCCACTTCGCCCAAGGTGTAGGCCCCGCCGATGGCCAAGCCTTCGCCCAGGTTGTGGACGCCGATGCTGAAGGCGATGGCATAGGCCAGGGCGAGTCCCATGCCGGATTCGCCGGGGTTGCCGGCTCGGCGCTTGAGGCTGCCGGAGACGGCGTAGAGGCCCAAGAGACTCAAACTCAGCCCGATGAGAATGAGCGCGACGCCTTGGTAAGGCCCCGGGACTTTTTCGCTGCTCTCGAAGGCCTCGTGCAACGCGTCGGCTCCGAGGAAGACGAGCAGGCCGGCCGTGAGGCTGAGCAGGAAGTTGTACCCGTGTGCCGGCAGTGCGCGCAAGAACGGCAGCCAGAGGATGCCCAGGAATACGGGAATCACACCCACGTAGGTCCCGAGCAGAAGAAACGAGCCGATCATCCTGCGACTCGGCGACGGAGTCTCGGCGGCAATTTCGATCTCGTGGGTGAAGAGGAGGCTGTTGCCGGTGATGAGCACAATCTCATAGGGCTCGCCCGGCAGCCACGGATAGGGGATGTGGACCACGGCGCGGCCCAGACGCGGGATGGTGGCCGAGGGCTGGACGTCGAACTCCCAACTGGCGCGGGTGGTCCAGCCGACCTGCACCTGCTCGATCGTCACCGGCTCGGGACCGGTGTTGATCACGTGCGCGCGGATCTCGCCCGGCTTCAAGACCAAGCGGGTGAATTCAATCCGCTCGACCGGGGCGGGCGGGGCCAGCTCCAGGCCCGGCCCGCGGGTGAAAAACAGGTAGACCATGCCGGCCAGCAGAAGCAGGGGCAGCAGCGCGCTGAGCCAGACCGCGGGCCGCGCGCGCAGGAGGTTGTCAGTGTTGAAAGCGGAGGCGCTCACGACGGTGACACTAGTGATGGGCCTGGTGGTTCGACGGCGGCGCCTGCGCGCGCTCCAGCTTGCCGACCACGCGGAACCACCCCATCAGCCCCTGCTCCATATGCTCGGTGACATGGCACTGGAACATATACGTCCCCGGAAAATCGTAGCGAAACTCGAGAATGGCGCGCTCGGCGATGCTCAAGGTCTTGACGTCGGTGTATTCCGCCGGCTTGAGTGAGGTGCCCGAGGGATAGAGGTGGAACATGTTGCCGTGCAGGTGCGGCACCATCGCTTCCTCGAACATATTGACCACGTACATCCGCACCGGCTCGCCCAGGCCGAGCTCGATGGGGTTGTCGGCATACTGGAAGGCGCGGCCGTTCCAGG
>JACQTG010000147.1 GCA_016210895.1 Acidobacteriota bacterium | reverse complement strand
GTATTCGCGCTGCCGCGCCTGCGCTGCCGCTTCGGGGTCGAGTCCGCACAGCGTAGCCACCTCAGCCGAACTCATCTGGAAAAAACCACGCACCTCCACGCCTGTCGCCGCCGCAGCTTCCGCCAGCGCGTGCACCAACTTGTCATAGGGGGTGCCAAGTTCCAGCACTTCAAAGGAGCTGCGGGGGTGTGCGCCGGGCACGGTGAACGGAAAATACTGGCGGGGAACGTAGATCGCGCCGCCGTTCTCCACCACGAACGGGTCGGTCAGCCCCAGGGCGTCCCGTAACGGTTCGGTTTCCGCTCGGGTCTTGCTCGTGCAGAGCACAACCGGGATGTGCGCCGCGCACAGGCGCTCCAGTGCCTCGGCGGCCGCCTCCCAGCGATAAGTTTCAGCGTCGAGGAGCGTGCCGTCGAGGTCGGTGAAGATAACCCAACGCCGATTCCGGCTCACTCGCTTCCCTTAGACGTGGCGGATGTCGTCGGTTTCCTTCTCCTCGGTCTGGCGCCGGATGGCCGAGTCCAGCACGCCCCTGGCCCAGTCTTTGGCCGCCAGCCCGAAGGCAACCGCGAGTGCCGCCACTAAGCCACCAAAGAGGATGCCGAACGACACCACCAGCGTAGTCCGGCCGATGCCGAGTTGTTCCAGCGCCACCACCCAGGAGAGGATCCACACAAACAACTGCACCGCGCCCGCCAGCGGCCGCGCCCCGCTCAACCCAGCATTCACCGCCGCAATCAGCACCGTGCGGCCGAGGAACTTCCCCACCAGGGCTCCTCCGAGCACGATCAGCACCGCGACAAAAATCTGCGGCAGATAGAGCAAGAAGCGGGTCATCAGCTCGGCACTCAGCTGCGGCGCCAGGGCATTGAGCGCCAGCACAAAGGTCAGCAACCAGAAGAAACCTTGCACCAGGCGTCCCGCAAACAGGGAGCTGGAGCGATAGATGCCCACGCGCTCCACGACGGCGGCGAAGCCGATGCGCTCGCAGAGACGGTCGAATTGGACCCCGCGCAGGACTCGCCAGACGATCTGCTTGCCCAGCCACGCCACCAGTAGCCCGACCAAGACGACGAAAATCGCCAGGAAGAGGTTGGGCAGGTAGCCCACCACCTGCTCTTGCAAGCGCGCGAGCGGCTCCACCACGGCCTTTTGCCACATTTCGTTCATTGCTCACCTCGCTGCTTAGGCTTTCCAGTTTTCCACCAGATAGGGTTTTTCCTGCTCAAAGGCCTCGCACAGCGCCTCCACGCGCTCCTCGGCGCGCGCCACGCCCTGGCGCTGTGTCGCCAGCACGAACGAAGCCACCCAGCCCAGGTAGAGCGGTGTGAGCGAGCGGAGCAAATGATCGCGGTCGATGACGCGATTGTGATAGGCGAGCGCAAAGTCGTGAATCGTGCGCACCCAGACTTCGTGTGGGATTTCGAATTCTTCCCGGGGACTCCGGGCGAGCTGGGAGACCAGCTTGAGCACATCGTCGAAGAGCACCTGGGCGTAAATCTCACCCAGGTCGCGGCAGCCTTGGCGGAAGGCGTTCAGCATACGGTCGACATTGACGGCAATTGGTTCGGTGGCCACCTCGAACTGGAAACCAAAGATGGGTGTAGGCACCGAGCCGCGTACGCTTCGCCAGACATGCCCGTACTCCTCCATCAAGCGCATCACCGAGCCTACGACTTGCAGCAGCATCGTGGCCAAGTCGGCGCCTGGATCTTTCGGGTCGTGTAGTTTGGCCCCAAGAAAAGCCTGGCAGACTTTGAAGTTCTGGGCGAGAGCCGTCGTGGTCATCCAGATGTCAATGCCATAGCGCGCCACGTCCGTGTTCCAGACGTCATGCGTGAGGTAGTGCTGGGCCAGAGCCCCCGAGAAGCCGAAGTCCCCGCCGATCGGCTGCCGCACGCGCTGGCCGTAGAGCGCGCGGGTGAGCGGATAGACAATGCTGTTCGTAATCGTGCCGTCGTAGGGATGCCGGCGATAGTAGGGAGCCACGTAGTCGTAGCCCTCCTGGAGGACCGGCCGCAGCAGCAGCTCCATCCATTCCGGCGTAATGCTCCGCAGGTCTGCGTCGACAACGGCGCAGGCTTTGACCTGCAACTGGACGGCGACCTCGAAAAGGGTCCGGAAGGCGCTGCCCTTGCCCGGGAGGCCGTGATACGGGGTGGTGACACGGTGGATGGCGTAGACGGGGTGGGACACGAGCAGCAGCTTGTCGCTTTCCGCTTGCGCGTTCGCCACCACGTCCGGCGTCCCGTCCTTCGAGCCCCCGTCAGAGTTCAACACCAGGCTGCGCTGCTCGGGAAAATACTTGGCCAACCCGGCGGTCGCCGCGCGGACCACGTGGCCAATGGTGCGAGCATTGTTGTAGCTGGGAATACCCACCAGAATGTCGGCCTGTTTGACTTCAGCCAGCCGCGCCTGCACTTCGGGTTTCAGCAGATTGGCTTCCGCCATCGTCAGAATCTAACGGTTGTCCTCTTCCACCGCACGTTCCAACTGCTCAAAGAACGCAGGCAGCGCCGAGGTAATGCGACTCCAGTTGGGTATCAGGGGCGCACCCAACGGGTCGTGGAGAAACTCTTCCGCCGCGATGCCGATGGCCTGGGCAAAGGCCGCCACGGCCAGCTCTTCTTCATGACGGTCAAAATCGAGGCCGTTGATCATGGAGTCGGCGTGGTAGCGCGTGATCGAATCCTCGGCCGTGCGCACGTATTTGGTGCGAATCGTGCGAAACAAACCCTCCGAAAAAGTTGCCCCTTCGGCCGCCAGCATCCGGAGCAGGCTCTTGGCGATATCTGTCGCCATTCGCATCAAACCTTTTTGTGGGTCCTCGGCCGAGAGCGGCTGATGTTTGTGCTCGTAGTTGTCCGCCAGGTCCACTTGGCAGATGCGCTTCAGAGCGCAGTTCCGATAGACCTCGGCCAGCACGCCCACCTCCAAGCCCCAGTCCGCCGGAATGCGGTTCACGCGCGCCAGCTCCGCGTGCATGGAAAACTCGCC
>JACQTG010000151.1 GCA_016210895.1 Acidobacteriota bacterium | reverse complement strand
GGCTCATAGTCCGCCGCCCACCAGAAATAGACGACGAATGCCAGGAGCGGCCCGATGATTAATCCCCAGCGCCGCCGCGTGCGCTCGAACCGCTCTTCGAGGGGCGACACGTGTCCCCTTTCGGTCGAGTCGCCTGTGGCATCCGCTGGCCTCATCGCGCCGCAGTCAAAAGTCGACTGATTTCTCGAATCAAATCGGGAAAAAATGTCGCGCGCATTCTAGCCGAATCGAGGAGCAATGTCAGTCTGGGTAGGAGCTCGCTGCGTGCGCCAGAGCCAGCGAGCGAAGGACTAGTGAGGCAGAGGAGAAATCGGCGGCTGGTCGGCGCCGGTCGCCACCGGCGGACGCCTAGCAGGCGGCTGCAACGCAAACTGGATTAGTTCGTCAATGGTCTTGACGAAATGGAACGTCAAACCCTGCCGGAGATGCTCGGGGATGTCCTGGCGGACATTGGGCTCGTTCTCCTTCGGCAGAATCACCTCGCGGATGCCGCTGCGCTTGGCCGCCAACACTTTTTCCTTGATCCCACCCACCGGCAGGACCAAGCCGCTGAGCGTGATCTCGCCGGTCATCGCCACGTGCGGACGCACCGGCCGGTCGGCAAACAGCGAGACGAGCGCGGTCACCATCGTCACCCCGGCCGAGGGGCCGTCCTTGGGAATCGCGCCCGCAGGCACGTGAATGTGGATGTCCCACTTTTCCAGTTCCCGCGGGTTGAGGCCCACCAGTTCACCGTTGGCGCGCACCCAGCTCAGCGCGGCTTTCATTGACTCCTGCATTACCTCGCCGATCTGGCCGGTGATGGTGAATTCGCTGCGGCTGCTGCCGTTGCGCCGCATGCGCGCTGCCTCGACGAACAGGATGTCGCCGCCGGCGGGCGTCCAGGCCAGGGCGACAGCCACGCCCGGCCGGCGCGTGCGCTCCGCCAGCTCGGTCTCGACGCGGAACTTCGGTATCCCGAGCAGTTCTTCCACCGCGGCCGGAGTGACTTCCAGCACCTCCGTGCGCCCCTGAGCGATGTTGCGCGCCTGTCTGCGGCAGAGGGTAGCGATTTCCCGCTCCAGGTTGCGCACGCCGGCCTCGTGCGTGTAGCGGCGGATGACGGTGTGCAGCCCTTCCTCGGTGAAGCGGATGTGCTTGTCGGGGTCAAGGCCGTGCTCCCGCGCCTGCTTGGGCACCAGGAATGTTTGAGCAATGAAAATCTTCTCCTCGGCGGTGTAGCCGGGCAACTCGATCACTTCCATCCGGTCGCGCAGGGCCGGCGGCACCGGGTCGAGGATGTTGGCGGTGGTGATGAACAGGACCTTCGAGAGGTCAAAGGGAGCGTCCAAGTAGTGGTCGCGAAAGGTGAAGTTCTGCTCGGGGTCGAGCACTTCCAGCAGCGCGGCGGCGGGGTCGCCGCGGAAGTCGCGGCCGATCTTGTCCACCTCGTCGAGCATAAAGACCGGGTCGCGCGTTTCCGCCCGCCGCAAGCCTTGGATGATCTGCCCCGGCAGAGCGCCGATGGAGGTGCGGCGGTGGCCGCGGATTTCGGCCTCGTCATGCATCCCGCCGAGGGAGATGCGGACGAACCTGCGACCGAGGGCGCGCGCGATCGACTTGCCCAGCGAGGTCTTGCCCACCCCAGGCGGGCCCACAAAGCAGAGTATCGGCCCCTTCAAGTCCTTCTTCAGCTGCAGCACGGCTAGGTAGTCGAGGATGCGTTGCTTGACCTTCTCCAGGTCATAGTGGTCTGCGTCCAAAATCTGCGCGGCCTTGGCTACGTCCACTTCCCCGGCGCTGGTCTTGGACCAGGGGAGCGAGACGAGCCAGTCGAGATACGTCCGCGTCACGCCGTACTCGGCTGCCACCGGCGGCATCTTGCCCAGGCGGTTCAACTCGCGCAACGCCTCCTTCTTGACCTCCTCGGGCATGCCGGCTTCTTCGATCTTTTTGCGCAGCTCTTCGCTCTCGCGCTGCGCCTCGTCCGTCTCGCCGAGCTCCTTCTGGATGGCCTTCAACTGCTCGCGCAACAGATACTCGCGCTGGGTCTGTCCCACCTGGTCTTCCACCTGCGACTGGATGCGGTTGCGGATTTCGAGAATTTGCTTCTCTTTGACCAGCACAGCGCTCAGCCGCCGCATCCGCTCGCGGACGTCCAGCGTTTCAAGCAGTTCCTGCCGGCTGGCGGTATTCAGCGAGGGGAGGTGCGCGGCAATCAGGTCAGTCAGGCGGCCCGGATCAGTGATTCCCGCCGCCACCCCCTGCAACTCGTCCGAAAGGCTGGGCGACTGCGCCACCACCTCCTGGAAAAGTTGAAGGACACTGCGCTCGAGGGCTTCGAACTCAGCGTCGGGGGGCTCGGGGACGATGTCTTCGAGCGCCTCTACGCGCGCGCGCAAGAAGGGCTCATGCTGGGTGAACTCGCCAAGGCGAACCCGGAATGCTCCCTCTAAGAAGACCAAGTAGCTCTGGTTCGCCATGCGCACGACGCGGTGCACCACCGCCGTCGTTCCCACCCCATGCAGCTCGGTTGGCCCTGGCTCCTCGGTGCGCGGGTCGCGCTGCGTGACGACAACAATCAGCTTCCCTTCGCCCGAGAGCGATTCGACCAAGTCGCGGGAACGCTCTCGGCCAACCGTGATGGGAATGATCGCTTGCGGGAACAAGACAACGTCCCGCACCGGCAGAACCGGAAGCTGGCTCGTGCTCTCTGGATTCCTAGACATTCTGTCCCACCCGTTCAAGTCTACCCTCATGATATGATGAAGTCAATATCAAGAAAGTTTCCTATAATATTAGCAGACTCGGATGAGACTTACCGCATGAAAGATAAACTACTTACCGATCTTACCCTCCTGTCCCGGCAACCTTTCCTGGCCTGCCTCCAGCGGCGTTTGCCGAGACCATTGCTCTACCCCCACAAGGTGCCCACTTGACTGGAGAGGGAGCGCGAGGGAAGATTACAAGCGGGGTGTGATTCAGGCATGTTAGCTTCCTCGGAGGGGCCCTCGGCAAGTCCGGAAG
>JACQTG010000156.1 GCA_016210895.1 Acidobacteriota bacterium | reverse complement strand
CCATTAGACCTTTCCCACTTTTGCATGATGCTGGGAATTCCCGCAAAGAATTTGCATGCGTAGCTATAGGCACACGCCAGCTCCCACTTGTGTCGAGCCTGCCTTAATGCTACATGGATTCCTACATGCGGAAAGCCGCCAAATCGCAACAGATCATCTTCTTGTGGCGTGAATTCTAGTACGCTGTCGACGATGGCCTGGAAGTCTAGCTTTTCAGTGTCCGCTTGGTGTCCATAATCCATTTCATTACGCAGCAAGTGGCCTAACTAGGCGCACTGCTCATCATAGCAAACAGAACCACATAGAACGTGGCCATACTACGCAGACCCCATCGGAGTTGGTTTGCAACCAGGGGGTCAGGGGTTCGAATCCCCTCACGTCCACCACTGATTTTTCTATGCCGCCTGTGAAGCCCCGCCGACGCCGCCTCCTCGCCCTTCTTGTCATGCTGGCTGGCGCGGTCTTCCGCCTGTCGGGGCAGGAGCCGGGCGCTTCGACTGAACTCAACCCCTTCCTGGCCCGCGAGGCCCACGAGGGCGTCACCATGGCCGCCCGGCCCCTGCGGGAGCTCGCCGAGGCGGAACGCCTCTTCGGCCCGAACGCCGCTCCCTTGCGGGCCGGTGTCCTGCCCATTGAACTTCTCCTCATCAACGAACGGGCCGAGCCCGTGCGCATCGCCCTCGGTCGGATCCAGTTGGTCACGGACGAGGAAAAGTTCGAGTCGGCGCGGCCGGAGGAGATCGCCCGAGTTCTCTATCCGCCGCCCAAAAACCCGGAACCGGACCCCCGCCGCCTCAGCGTGCGCGCGCCGAAAGACAAGGACCGTACCAGGCGCGAAGAAGCCGAAGCGGCCCTCCGCAGCCGCCAGTTGCGCGCGGCGGTGATCGGCCCCGGCAGCCGGGCCCGCGGCTTCCTTTACTTCGATCTCCGGGCTGTGAGTCTGGAACTCGAAAGGACGCGGGTCTATGTCCCGCAGGTAACCACCTTGCCGGACGAGCAGCCGCTCTTCTTCTTCGAAATCTCTCTGGAGCCGTACGCCCGCTAGAGGCAGTTAGAAGGGACCGCGAGGATAGCGGAACCGGTTGCTGCGGTCACGCTCGCCGGGGGCCGGCAGCGCCGTGCTTTGTCCGGTCCAGTCGAACTGCACCAGCGCCGGGTCAAGCTCGAGCGGCCGGTCGAACACGATATCCACCGTGGTGCCCCGGGGCAGCTCCAGCTCCCGTCCGCGCGTGAGCAGAACCGCGGCGAGACCGGCAGCCGCACCCACCCCGGCTCCGATGCCCGCGCCCTTGCCGCCCCCGGCGATGGCTCCGACCCCCGCGCCCGCCGTGGTGGTGGTAGCCACAGTGCCGATGTCTTCGCCCTTGGTGCCCTCGCCTTTGATGCGGCCTTCTTCCCGATCCACTTCTTCTCCCTGCCGAGCCCCGGCCGTGGCCAGACTGGCGCTGAGCGCAACCGTGTAGCCGTTCGGCAGCGTCAGCTCGTCAAAGCGCACGTGCAGCTCCCCGCGGCCCTTCACCCGCCCTGGGCGCTTCACGTGCGTCACCGCCCCCCGCACGTAACTCCCCACCGGTATCACAATCTTGCTGTTCACCACCACCGGGTAAACGGTCTCAAAATAAACCGGGTCACCCACCGCCGCAGTCTTGGTGTTCACCGTGTTCTCGAGCACCAGCGGCAGGTGGGTCCCCGCCGGTACCACCAGCTTGGGGGCTGGGCCGGGCTCGGCGGCCTTCGGCACTTCCTGCGCGCTGGCGAGGAGAGCTAGCAGGAAGAGAATCGGCCACACTGCGTGCCGCCGCCGGACAGTCATTTCTTCCTCCGCCCCGCCACCTTACCCGGCTCCCCCGCCGGGGTCAAGCCGGCCAGGTTTGCACTTTGCGGCGAATTGCGTTAGCGTACTCTTTCACTATGAAGCTAGGGCGCGCCCTTTGGATGCCTTTGCTTTTATCGCTGGTCGTGCCGTCCGTGGCCTTGGCCTACGTGGATCCCGGCGCCGGCAGCATGCTGATGCAGCTGCTTCTCGGCGGTGTGGCCGGGTTGCTCATCGCCGCCCGGCTCTGGGGACGAAAAATCGCCCGCTTCTTCGGCTTGGGAAAGGACCGCGACCACCCCTGAGAAGCTTTCCCGGCCCCCAGCCCGGTTCTTCTCGATGAAAGACGTCCCAGACACTCGCGCCGATTCCTCCCCCTGGACGGTTCTCGGCGCCGTGCTGACCCTGGTGACGCTGGTGGTGGCCCAGTCCGTCTACGAAGTCCTGGCCAACAACCCGGAGTTTCTCGCTGTCCGCTTGGTGCGTGCGCGCCAGGTGCTGCAAATCGTCCTGGTCTTTAACTTCCTGCCGGGGCTGGCCCTGTTTCTCCTCTGGGGTCTGTGTCTGCGCCTGCACCGGGGCCTGGGCCGGGCCGCCCTGGCGGGCGTCTTTTTCCTCTTGTTTCTGGCCTTCTTTTGGCAGATTCACAATGGCTACCTCGACCACTGGCAACCCTTTCGGCACGCCTATGCGCTGTGGAGCCTCCCCGCCGCCCTCTTGGTCTGGGCGAGCGTGCGGTGGGAGAAGGCGTTTCTTTCTTCCCTGGCGACCTTGTCCCCGGTGGCACTCGTCCTCCCGGGGTTGTTCTTGAATCAAACCTGGCCGTCCGCGCCGGAGCGGCCGCCGACCGAGGGGGCGGACAGCGCGGTGATTTCCTCGCCGGCCGGCGCGAAGAAACTCCCGCCCATCTTCTTGCTGGTGTTCGACGAACTGACCGTGCACGCCCTGCTGGACGATTCGGGCCAGATTGACGCCCGCCGCTTCCCCCACTTCCAGCAGCTGGCGGCCGACAGCTATTGGTTCCGCAACGCCACCGCCAATGCCTCCTACACCCGGCTGGCTCTTCCCGCCCTGGTCAGCGGCAATCCCATTAAGGCTGCGAACGTCTCCGCCGAGGAGCACTCGACCACCCTCTTCACCCTCCTCCAACCCTACTATGAGATCACCATCTACGAGGAGCAGACCCACTTCTGCTCCCCTCGCCTGTTCCATTGCCCGGAGATGGAAAGGACTGTCAGCGCCCGGCAGCTCCTCCGGGACGTTTCGCTCTTGTATGCCACTCGCGTCGTGCCTCAGGGCCTCGACCTCGGCCTCCCCGACGTGCGCCGCACCTGGGGTCCCTTCCGGCACCTGCGCGATGTGATCGGAGTGCAGCTCCGGCGCTTTCAGCAGTTCCTCGATTCGCTGGGCTCGGCGCCCCGGGAAAACACGTTCTTCTTCTTCCACCACCTGCTGCCCCACTCCCCCTACGTGCTCACCCCGGAGGGCCAGCTCGATGACGCCCGCATCGCCTACCTGGCCTTCCAGGAGAGCATGGTGGAGAACCGGCTGGTGCTGCGGGACTTGCGGGACCGCTACCTCTTGCAGGTGGGTCATGTGGACAAAGAACTCGGCCGCTTCCTGGCCCGGCTGAAGGAGCTTGGGCTCTACGACAAATCCCTGCTCATTGTCACCGCCGACCACGGCGTCAGCTGGAAGCCCGAGGCTCCGGGGCGGTGGTTGACCCAGTCGAACGCGGAGATGATCCTGAGTGTCCCGTTCTTCCTCAAGCTTCCCTTTCAGACCCGGGGCGGGCAGTCCGACCAGGACGTGCAACACATTGACGTCCTGCCCACGGTGGCCGACGTCCTGAAGCTCAAGCTGCCCGGCAAGCGCGCCGGCCGCAGCGTCTTCGCCCCGCACCCGGAACCCCGGAAGAAAATCGCCTACGACCCCCAGAACGGCCTCTTCGAATTCCCCGACACGCTGGGTTTGACGCGGCTCGCGGTGTCGCTCGAGGCCCCGCTCCACGCCCCCACCTCGCCGCTCATCGGCCAACAGGTGGCTGGCTTCGACGTGGTCCCCTTCCAGGGGAAAGCCCACGTCTACCCGGTGGTGGTCTTGCCGATAGCCTCAGGCGAAGCCGGCTCGCTGGTCTTTGTGTCCGGTCGGCTCGACCCCTCCCACCTGCCGGCCCAGATGGCTATCGCGGTGAACGGGGAAATCGTGGCGGTCACCTCGGATTTCCGAGAGGTTCTGCACGGCAAGCCCCTGGTGTGGAACGCTTCTTTTTCCCCCCGGAAGCTCCGCGAGGAAACCAATGTGGTTTCAGTCTATGTGGTGCTGGACGCTGGCAACAAGAAGCTGGCGGCTTTGCCCCCGCCCCGCCACAGCACCTTGCTGAAGAACGGCTTGCCGGCCGCGTAGCCGGTTTCGGGAACGACAGGGTTCTTCAGTAGCTCAGTTTGCGGTAGCCGGGCGGGACTTCGAAAAGCGCCGGGTCGGGCGGGCCCAGCTGGATGTTCTGGTACTCGAGGGTGCTCTTCGTCTTTTCGTCCATCATCTTCACCACAAAGCCGTCGAGCTCCCGGGCCGCCCAATGAATCCCCGAATAAACGTGCCCGTCCTTCGTGGTCACGTGCACGCGGTACTTGTCGCACAGGTACGGCCCCACGGGCTCGGGGCCGAGCGACTCCCGCTCCACCCGGGCCTCCGGGTCCTGCGCCGCCTGGGCGAAGCTCTGGCCCCAGTTCAGAGGCAGCTCGGCGTACATCTGCTCGTCGGGCATCAGGCTCCACATCAGCTTGCGGTCCAGCCGTAGGATGACCATG
>JACQTG010000143.1 GCA_016210895.1 Acidobacteriota bacterium | reverse complement strand
GGGCTGGATTGACGCCGTCATCGAGCCCAAGCTCACCCGCCCCAAACTCATCGCCGCCCTTCGGATGCTCGATACCAAACGCGACACCAACCCGCCCAAGAAACACGGCAACATCCCGCTCTGACACTGCGACCCGCTACTCGCGACCCGACTCACCAAATAAAAAGTGGCGAATCAGAAAAGCAGATTCTTCGCTTCGCTCAGAATGACAACAGCACGCAAGAGCGGCGGATCGCGGGTCGGGGCTTTAGCCCCGACATCCAGATGAACGACCCCCATCTTCTACCTCACTGCCGTAGGCGGTCGCGGAGGTCGTAAGACCGCAGCGGTAACGATTCCCCCAGGGGCTAAAGCCCGCTATTCTTGACCGCCTGACGGCACGGCTAAAGCCGTGCCCTGACGACAACGCATTCATTCCCTGTATCTGTGTCCATCTGTGGCGAAATCATCCGCTGTGCTAGAATCGAGCGCGCATCCGGGGAGTGGGGAGTGATGTTCAAGAAAATCCTGATCGCCAATCGGGGTGAAATCGCCGTTCGCCTCATCCGCGCCTGCCGCGAGCTGGGGGTGCGCGCGGTGGCGGTCTACTCGGACGTGGACCGCGCCTCGCTCCATGTGCGCCGGGCCGACGAGGCCTACCCCATCGGGCCAGCGCCTTCGACGGAATCCTACCTGCGCATCGACAAGCTGATTGATGTCGCCCGACGGAGCGGGGCCGAAGCCCTGCATCCCGGCTACGGGTTCCTGGCCGAGAATCCCGCCCTGGCGCGCGCCTGCCGCGACGCCGGCATCGTCTTCGTCGGGCCGTCGGCCGAAGCGCTGGAACTGATGGGCAGCAAGACCGCCGCGCGGCGAACCGCCCGCCGCGTCGAAGTGCCTACGGTGCCAGGCACGGGCGAAGCCTTGAACACGCTCGAAGAGGCCAAGCACCGTGCCGCCGAGCTGGGCTATCCCATCCTGCTCAAAGCCGTCGCCGGGGGCGGCGGCAAAGGGATGCGGCTGGTGCGCTCAGCCGAGCAACTGGCCGGCGCCTGGCGCGACGCGCAGTCCGAGGCGCAAAACGCCTTCGGCGATCCCTCGCTCTACCTCGAGAAGTATCTCGACCGGCCGCGGCACATCGAAATCCAGATTCTCGCCGACCAGCACGGCCACGTGGTGCATCTGGGCGAGCGCGAGTGCAGCTTGCAGCGGCGGCACCAGAAAGTCGTTGAAGAGTCGCCCTCGCCGGTGATGCTGACGGCACCGGCCCTGCGCGAGCAGATGGGCCAGGCGGCGGTGCGGATCGCGCGCGCCGCCGGCTACACCAATGCGGGGACGGTGGAGTTCCTCGTCCACCACGATCCGCGCAGCGCGCTCGGCTCAAGCTTCTACTTTCTGGAGATGAACACGCGCTTGCAGGTCGAGCACCCGGTGACCGAGCTCGTGACCGGGCTCGACTTGGTCAAGTGGCAACTCCGTATCGCCGCCGGCGAGCCGCTGGCGTTTCGCCAGCAGGACGTCACCTGGCGCGGGGCGGTCATCGAGTGCCGCGTCTATGCCGAAGACCCGGAGAACAATTTCTTCCCCTCGCCGGGAAAAATCACCCGACTCGAACGGCCTTTCGGCCCGGGCGTGCGTGTGGACGGCTACGTCTACGAGGGCTGGGACGTGCCCGTGCACTACGATCCGCTGCTGGCCAAGCTCATCTGCTGGGGTAGCGACCGCGCCGAAGCCATTGCCCGGTTGCGGCGCGCCCTGGAAGAGTATTTCGTCGGCGGCATCCGCACCAACCTGCCTTTCTTCCGCCGTCTGCTCGACCAACCGGAATTCCTGGCCGGCGACCTGGACACGGAACTGATTGATCGGATGCTGGCCGAGCGGCCCACGGTCGAGCCCGCTGCGCCGCTGCGCGACGTGGCCGCCGTAGCCGCAGCGCTCACCGAGTTAGCGCAGGCCAGCCGCAATGGCGCGAGCCAACCCACCGCACCGCCCGCGAGCCGCTGGAAGCTCGAAGGACGCGAGCGCCTGCTGCAGCGCACACCTGGCCGGACGTTGGGCAAGCCGACAAGTTGATGCACTTCGAGGTCACACTTGCAGGCCGCACCGAGCGGATTGAGCTGCGACGTCGTGCCGAGGGTTGGGCGTGCACACTCGGCGGCCGCCCGGTCGCCGCCGATGTGGTGGAAATCCGTCCAGGCTTGCTCTCCATCCTGGTGGGCGGGCAATCGTTCGAACTCTCGGTGGATCGCGATGGCGACCACTACCGGATCAGCACGCGCGGCCAGGAACTGCTGGCGCAGGTGGTCGACCCGCGCCGGTGGTTGCGCCGTGGGGGCGCGCTGGCGGCGGCAGGCCGGCAGGAGGTGCAAGCGCCGATGCCGGGTTTGGTGATCGCCGTGCTCGCTCAACCGGGCCAACAAGTGGACGCCGGCCAGGGGCTGGTGGTGGTGGAGGCGATGAAGATGCAGAATGAGATTCCCGCACCGAAGAGCGGTCAGGTAGAGCAGGTACTGGTGAAGGCGGGCGAGCGGGTGGAGCACGGGCAGACGTTGGTGGTAGTCAACTAGGCGACAGGAGGCGGAGGATGGCAGTGGCCAAGACGACGCGCGTAACCATCGAGGAGTTCGTGCGCGGGCTGGAAGCGCTGGCCCGCAACGGCTTCGAGACCCGGGCCGTATCCGCTTAAGTCTCGACCCATCCCATCGCGCCTGAGTCGCTCCAGCCCTACCTCTTCTTCAGCCCGGCCAACTACACCCGCAATCTGGTCTTCAAGGACGACGTCTTCGAAGTGATTGCCATCTGTTGGGGGGTCGGCCAGGTCAGCCGCATCCACAACCACCGCGACCAGCAGTGTTGGATGGCCGTCCCCATCGGACAGCTCGAAAATCAAAACTATCGCGTGCCCGAACGCAACCCGCGCTCGCAAACCTGCCGCTTGGAACCAGCCTCAACTCTCCTGATTTCCCCCACTGCGCCGCTCGCCGTCGACCCCGAGGAGCCCGTCCATCAGGTGCGCAACCACGCCGACTACGGCC
>JACQTG010000017.1 GCA_016210895.1 Acidobacteriota bacterium | reverse complement strand
TAGGGTGTCTCGTGCAACACGGCTTTTTTCTGGCCGCTCCAAATCCGGTACCACTCCCACGCCGCCGAAACGATCACGACCAGCACCAGGCTCGCCAGCACCAGCGTCACCACCGCATCCAACCGGTTGTTGAAAATCAACCGCTGCACTTCTGCCACCTGAGCAGCGGGCACGGCCCCCGCCGCCAAGCCGTCGGCTAACTGGCGGGCCTGCGCCAGAAAGCCAATCCCCGGGTCGGGATGAAACGCTTTCTGCCAGCTCGCCGTCATCGTCACCGCCACCAGCCACGCCGTGGGCGCCAGTGTCACCCAGAGGTAGCGTTTCTGCCCCATTTTGAGCAGGATCGTCGTCATCACCACCAGCGCCACCGAGGCCAGCAACTGGTTGGAGATGCCGAAGAGCGGCCAGAGGGTGTTGATCCCGCCCAGCGGGTCGCGCACCCCAGCGTAGAGGAAGTACCCCCAAGCCCCGCAGATCAGCGCGCTCGTCGCCAGCACGCTCGGATACCAGCTCGTGCGCCCCAGCGGCTTCCAGAAGTGGCCCAGGAAGTCCTGCAGCATGTAGCGAGCGACGCGTGTGCCCGTATCGAGCACGGTCAGAATGAACACCGCCTCGAACATAATGGCGAAGTGGTACCAGATGCCCATCAGGCGCGCCCCGCCCAGCGTGCTCGAAAAAATGTGCGCCATCCCCACCGCCAGTGCCGGCGCGCCGCCGGTGCGGTTGAGCAGCGTTTGCTCGCCCACGTCGCTGGCGAGTTGCGTCATTGTCCCGGCTTCGAGCGGGAAGCCCCACCCGCTGATCGTCGTCGCCGCTTGCTCGGCGGTGGCGCCGACGATGCCGGCCGGGCTGTTGATGGCGAAGTAAACCCCCGGCTGGAGCACGCAGGCGGCGATCATCGCCATCACTCCCACGAGTGACTCCAGCAGCATCGAGCCGTAGCCGATCATCCGCGCGTGTGTTTCCTGCGTGATCATCTTGGGCGTCGTGCCCGAAGAGATCAGCGAGTGGAAGCCCGAGATGGCCCCGCAGGCGATGGTGATGAAGCAGAAGGGGAAAATCTTGCCGCCAAAGATGGGCCCGGTGCCGTCCACGAAGCGGGTAAAGGCGGGCATCTGAATATCCGGCCGGGCGAAGACGATGCCGGCGGCGAGGGCAAAGGTGACGGCGAGCTTGATGAAGGTGCTCAGGTAGTCGCGCGGTGCAAGCAGCAGCCAGACCGGTAGGGCAGAGGCGGCGAAGCCGTAGAGGATGATGGCCAGCGCCAGCGTCATCGCCGGCCAGGTGAACGACGCCGCCCAGGTCGGTGATTGCGCCACCCACTCCCCAGCTACGACGGCGAAGAGAATCCCTGTCAAACCGAGCGCCGTAGCTTCAAGCACCCGCCCCGGGCGCCAGAAGCGCAGGTACAAGCCCATCAGCATCGCCACCGGCATGCTGGCGGCAATGGTGAACGTTGCCCAGGCGCTGTTCTTGAGCGCGTTCGTCACCACTAAACCGACCACCGCCAGCAGAATGATGAGAATCGAGAGGATGGCGAAGAGCGCCACGAGGCCGGTTGGCCGGTTCACTTCTTCCCGCGCTATCTGCCCGAGCGACTTGCCGTCGCGGCGGACCGAGCCAAACAGGACGACAAAATCCTGCACCGCACCGCCCACCACCGCCCCAATGACGAGCCAGAGCGTTCCCGGCAGATAGCCGAACTGCGCCGCCAGCGTCGGCCCCACCAGCGGCCCCGGGCCGGCGATAGAGGCGAAGTGGTGGCCCATCAGGACCCACTTGTTGGTGGGAACGAAGTCGCGCCCGTTGTCGAGCCGCTCCGCGGGCGTGGCCCGGCTTTCGTCCAGGGCCAAGACGCGCGCGGCGATGAAGGCGCTGTAGAAGCGGTAGCCGACGATGTAGGAGCAGCCGGCGGCGATGACGAACCAGGTGGCGTTGAGGGGCTCGTCGCGCTCGAGCGCAATCGCGCTCAGCGCCGCCGCCCCGAGGAGGGAAAAGGCGATCCAGAAGATGGCGCGCGCGATTTTTTTCATCCCGTCTGCCCGTCCCTGAGCCGCCATCCTAATGAGATGGCCCCCAAAACGTCAACGACTCGGGACAATCTCAGCACCGGACTTGACGACAGTGAGCAATTGCACTATTCGTGGGAACAGTATCTGTCCGAGAGGAAACGGGAACTGCTCGTGTCGCACACGCACAAATGTCCCCGCTGTGGCGCAACTTGGGAATGCAACGACGCGAATTATCAGGACGAGTGTCCTTATCCTACTCAAGTTGTTTGTACGGGGTGCCGCGCCAGGGAAGTGAGTCAAGAACGAGCGGAGCACACAAAAGGCAACAGTTTTGGCACAGGTTGATTGCAGTCGGAACAGCAGACGGGGACGAGATTCGGCCAGCTTGCGTCGAGAGGCTAATGCTTAGTGGGCGCCTACTTCCGGAAAGCTTCCCGGTGGACGTGGCTGAGAATCAAATCTACCAAGCGCTCGAAAGGCTCAAATCCTACGATGCGCGGTGCATCGGTGACGAAATTAGAGAGCGCGTTGATGTCATAAAAATAAAGCCCCCCATCCCGGGCGTTAACTAGATACTCGATACCCCCGACATCCAGGTGGGCAGCTCGGGCAAGGCATAACGCAGCTTCAATCGCCACGCCTGGAGGTGTAAAGGCCTCAATCCGCATCGAGCGTTTTGCCGCTGTGGGCGGGCAATAACCCAGACTCGTAGCGGGCGTCGTCATCGCCTCGGTCTCTTCTTGGCAGATATCCGAGGGACACAAGTTGAATCCTTCTCCCAGGGGAGGAAAAACCTTGATAGCGTAGAGAAAGTCCCCATTGAGCACCTCGATGCGTACAATCGCACCTTCGTCAGCCGGCAAAAACTCCTGCACCAACGCTGTGCTATCGACCCCCAAATCG
>JACQTG010000155.1 GCA_016210895.1 Acidobacteriota bacterium | reverse complement strand
GGTGACTTCAATACCGATGCCGTCGCCCGGGATGACAGCGATGCGTTTGTGCACGGCTTTGTTCACGCGGGAAGAACGGGTAGGCGACACTTCCCTACCCCGCTCAAGTTGGCTCGGCTACACACCAGCGCCGGGCAACGTAGCATACGGTCAGAAAGGTGTCAATCAGCCCAGGATGGGTGAGCGAACAAGAAGAACCAGGAAGAAACCGGACCGGGGGAATTGGCTGGCGTTATCCGTGGCTGCAGGTCTGCCCCGGGCGATCCGCCTCGGCCCCGACGCGACCCCTCGGCTGCCCTCCCTTGGTGAGCGAATGGAGCTCCACGGCTAGGCGGAGGTTGTTCACAAAACGCACGCCTTCGGCGTAGGCTTGCTGGAGTTGGCGCTCGACCGTCTGGTAAAAAGAGCCGACGTTGGGCTCGGCGCCCGGCGCCAGATTCAGCAGCACGGCCAAGGAAAGCAGCGTAACCACAAGACCCCCTGCCCAGCGCCGCCCGTTCTTGCCGGTGCTGTTGTTTGCCTGCGCCATCTCCAACCTCTCCTCTCTTTCCAGCATTAGACGCGGCACGAGGGAAAACGTTATCTGTTTTTATTTGAAGAAATGTCCTAGAGGATGCCGTGGCTCAGCGAAAGCCGGAACAGTGCCAGGGCGATGACCAGCGTACAGATGACCGTCCCGGCCGTACCCAGTGCGCTGCCGCCTTTTCCGCGCACGGCTAGGCGGCTGAACACCAGGCCCACACCCGCCAGCGGCAACGAGGTGAACCAGTTCATCCAACCGAGTAACGGAATCAGACCCACCAGAAGGAAAACGCCGGCCAGAAAGCCGAACAGCAGCCCCACCAATCCCGCAATCACAGTTCCCCCCTTGGGTTGGGTGCTTGCCTCAGCCACCGAATCAAATTATACGAGCCGTACGGGGCAAGTGGTTCCCTAGCCACGGGCGCGCTCGGCCAGATAGACGCCCACCAGCACCGCCGTGCCGCCGCTGAGCAGTTGCGGGCTGAGCGATTCTCCGAGCAGGGCCACCGCGAACAAAGTGGCCAGCACCGGCTGCAGATAGGAAAACGCCGCCACGCGCGAAGCCGAGAGTTTCGACAACGCGTAGTAATAAATCAGGTAAGCGACCACCGAAGCCAGTGCCGCCATGTAGGTGACCGCTAGCCAACCGTGCCAGGTCACCTGCTCCCACGGCACTGTGAACAACTGCCAGCCCGCCACGGGTACGACCAGGATGGCGCCGGTCAAATAGGCGTAGGTGTTCATCGCCAGCGTGTCGTAGGTCAAGGCCACGCGCTTGCCCACGACTGTGTAGAAGGCAAAGGCGATGGAGCCCATCAGGGTGATAACGTCGCCCAAGAACGTGGGACTGTCAGAGCCGAAGCCATGTTCGCTGGAGAGGATGACAACTCCAGCGAAAGCCAGTCCCATTCCCGCGAGCTTGCGCGGTGTCAGCGCCTCCAGCCTGCGCCAACGCGCCAGAAGAAGAACGAAGATGGGTCCCAGGGCGATGATCAACGACGAGTGGGCCACGGTGGTGTAATGGAGCCCGACGGTGAAGCCGGTTTGGTTCAGTGCCACCCCGTAGAGGCCAAGTTCGGCGAATTTCCTGAGATCGGCGCGAGTGAAGCGGTTGCGCGTGCCGGCCGAGCTGAAATAGATGGCGCTCAACAGCGCCGCCGAAAACCACACCCGGAGGAAGAGCAGCGCAAACGGTGGCAGCTCCTGCAGGGCAAACTTGCCGGCAATGAAGTTCCCCGACCAGCTGAGCACCATCACCAGGATGAGCAAGTACAGGAACAACGTTGACCTACGGGGCCGCGCGTAGGAGTTGCCGGCGCACGGTCAGCTTTTCGATCCGGTCGGAACGTGGGGAGTAGCCGAGCCCGGGCGTGGTGGGCACGCGGATGGTTCCCTGCGGCGTGACCTCAACTTCCGGCTCGATGATGTCCTTGTCCCAGTAGCGCTGGCTGGCCGAGACGTCGCCCGGGAGCGAAAAATTGGGTAGTGTTGAGAGTGCCACATTGTGTGCCCGCCCGACGCCTGACTCGAGCATCCCTCCACACCAGACCGGAATCCCCGCCGCCTGGCAGAGGTCGTGAATCTTGCCCGCCTCGCTGTAGCCGCCGACGCGGCCGAGCTTGATGTTGACGATGCGGCAGGCGCGCAGGGCCACCGCCGCTGCCGCCAGCCGCGCGCTCGGGATTGACTCATCGAGGCACACCGGAGTCTGCACCTGGGCTTGGAGTTGGGCGTGCTCGCAGAGGTCGTCCCAGGCCAGCGGCTGCTCGATCATCATCAAATAGTATTCGTCGAGTTTCTTCAGCGTCGGCACGTCATCGAGCCGGTAAGCCGAGTTGGCATCGGCCATCAGCCGCAGCTGAGGAAACCGCCGTCGCACCGCCGCGACCACCTTGGTGTCCCACCCGGGCTTGATCTTGATTTTGACTCGCTGGTAGCCGGCGGCGAGCTCCTGCTCGATTCTTTCCAGCAGCGCCTCGACCGATTTCTGAATCCCCAACGACACCCCGCAGGCGATTTCCAGGTGGCAACCGCCGAGGAGCTTGGCCAGCGGAAGCCCCTTCTGCTGCGCTTCGATGTCCCAGAGAGCGTTTTCGAGCCCGGCCTTGGCCATCGGGTGGCCGCGCACCGGAGCCAGCAGGGCTGGCACCTCGCTCGCCGCGGCCACGGTGCGGCCGAGCAAGAGCGGAGCCAGAAACTCCGTGCCCACGTGCCAGGCGGTCTCAGTGGTTTCGGCGCTGAAGAAGGGGCCTTCGCCGGCGGTAATCTCGCCCCAGCCGGAGACGCCGTCGGCCACCACCTCGACGAGCAGGATGCGCCGGTCCTGGGTGACGCCAAAGCTGGTTTCAAACGGCGCCTTCAGTCGGAGGCGCACTTCGCGGAAGCAGATGGCCTCAATCTTCATACGGGGCGAGTAGGTAGATGCCGTCGCGGCTGGCGGGATCGCTCTCAAAGCCGACCGCGGCGTAGCCGCGCGCGAGCCAGTGCTGGAACTGTTCGCGCACCTCGCGCTGCGCACGCTCGGCGGCGAGCGGATTGGCCTCGCGCCATTCGGCGATCTTTCCGGGCACGCGAATGCGTTCCAGATTCGCAGGACGGGCGAGCTTCTCTCCCGCCACGCAGGCGTCCACGCGCGGTGTATCGATCCACCACTCAGCTACGAGACGATCCGTAGGCAGCGACCCATGCAGCGGGCTGGTGGTTTGTCCGTAGAGGTTGGGCAGGTAGTGGCGGGCAATGGCGCCCAGGCGCTCGAGGTTGAAGTGGGCGTTGCGCAGTTCGAGCGGGTCGAACGTCCACTCCACCAGCCGAATGCTGCGCTCGAGCGCCTCAGCGCGCTGCTCGAATTTCAAGCGGCGGCCGACGCCGGCATTCTGGTAGCGCGGCAGGACGGCGGCCATATGGGAGTGCAAGAACACGCGACCCTCACGATACCCGGCCAGCGCCAAGATGAATCCGACCATCTGCTCTCCGTCGAAGGCGCCCAGCACCTGCCCGCCGGTGTGCGCCGCCACGACGAATATCGGCGTCGGCACTAGGTCCAGGTCGGCAAACTCCCAGACTTGGCGCTGCAGCTCGACGCAGCGGTCGAATTCCGCCAGCGCCGTCAGGCGGCGCAGGTGAACTCGCTCGGCCAGTTCCGCCCGGGCCGTCTTCAGCCGCGAGGCTCCCGTTGTTTGCTTGCTTCCCACAGCGCATCCATCTCCTCGAGGCTTGTCTGCTCCCAGCTCTTCCCACGCTGCTCAAGCGCCTCTTCGATCTGGCGAAAGCGGGCGATGAATTTTCGGTTCGTCCGGCGCAGGGCGACCTCGGGGTCAATCTTGAGGTAGCGGGCAATGTTGACGGCCACGAAGAGCAGGTCGCCGACCTCATCTTCGAGTCGCTTCGGCTCGGCTTGCGCCGCCAGAGCTTGGCGTAGTTCGCCGACCTCCTCGGTGAGCTTGGCCAGCAAGTCGTCGAGCTTCGACCAGTCGAAGCCCACCTGGGCTGCCCGCCGGGTCAACTGGTAGGCTTCGAGCAGCGCCGGTAAGGTCCGCGGCACGTCGCTCAGAAGCCCTTTTCCCTCCGTCGCGAAGCGGTGCTCTGCACCTGCGTCGCGGTTTTTCTGCTCGCGTTCCTCGGCCTTCAAGGCTTCCCAGTTCTTGACTACCTGCTCGGGCGTCTCGGCTTGTTGGGTCCCGAAGACGTGCGGATGGCGGCGGACGAGCTTCTCGTGGAGTTCGCCCACAACGTCGTCAATCGTGAAGCGCTTGTCTTCGCGGGCAATCTGCGCCAGAAACACGATCTGGAGCAGCAGGTCACCGAGCTCGTCGCGCAGGGCGGCGGGGTCGTCCCGCTCGATCGCGTCCAAGACCTCGTAGGTCTCCTCGAGCAGGTAGGTGCGCAGGCTCCGGGGTGTTTGCTGGCGGTCCCAGGGGCAGCCATCGGGCGCCCGCAGCCGCGCCATCAACTTGACCAGATCTTCAAACCGGTGGGAATTCATCGTGTGAGCCTGGGCGACACCCGGCACAAACAAATTAAACAATCTACGTGAACT
>JACQTG010000016.1 GCA_016210895.1 Acidobacteriota bacterium | reverse complement strand
CTCGTACGCATCCTGACCGAACCCAAAAACGCGCTCGTGCGGCAGTATCAGCGGCTGTTTGACTACGAGGGGGTCCGGTTGGAATTCACGGAAGACGCCCTGGAAACCATCGCCCGTATGGCCCAGGAGCGCAAGATGGGCGCACGCGGTTTGCGTATGATCTTGGAGGATTTGATGCTAGAATTGATGTACCACCTGCCGTCCCAGGGCCAGGTTCAGAAATTCAGCGTGACCCGGTCGATGGTGGAGAATCAGGCCATCGACCCGGGGCTGCTGGCGAAGGCAGGCTAAGCGATGTTCAACCGCGAGAAACAAGACACGCGTCGGCTGCCGATGATGCCCATCCGGGACATCGTCGTCTTCCCCCACATGATGACCCCGTTCATCGTCGGCCGGGAAAGCTCGGTGCGGGCCCTGGAAGAAGCGCTGGCGGGGGAAAAGAAGATTTTCCTCGCCACCCAGCACGACGCCTCGGTGGATGACCCGAAGCCCAACGAGATCTACTCCGTGGGCACGATCTCGAACATCGTGCAGAGCGTCAAACTACCCGACAACAACATCAAGGTCCTGGTCGAGGGCATCGAGCGCGCCAAGGCCGTCCAGGTCACCCAGGAGGAAGGTCTGCTGCGGGCGACGGTGCGCGTGGTGACGGTGAAGGTGGAGCCGTCCCCGCAACTGGACGCAATTGTGCAACGCGTGACCCAGCTCTTCGAGCAGTACGTCAAGATCAGCCACAGCCTGAACTACGACACCATGATCGCTGCCGTCCGCGGAGACGACCCGGCCAAGCTCTGCGACACCATCGCCGCGAACCTGCAGCTCTCGATCGAGGAAAAGCAGGAGCTGCTCGAGCTCTTCGAGCCCCTCGACCGCTTGAACCGCCTGGCCGAGCACCTCGAGTTTGAAACCGAAAAACTCAGCCTCGACCGCTCCATCCAATCCCGCGTCAAGAAACAGATGGAGCGCGCGCAGAAAGAGTTCTATCTGAACGAGAAGATGAAGGCGATCCAGAAGGAGCTCGGCCGCGGCGAGAAGAGCGAGCTCGACGAACTGAAGAAGAAGCTCGATGCGGCGGGAATGCCCAAGGACGCATACGAGAAAGCCCTGCAGGAGTTGAAGCGGCTGGAACTCATGCCGCCCATGTCGGCTGAATCCACGGTTTCGCGCAACTACATCGACTGGCTGCTGGCGGTGCCGTGGAAGAAGAAAAGCCGCGAAATCCGCGAAATGACCAAGGCGGAAAAGATCCTCGAGGAAGACCACTACGGGCTGGAAAAGATCAAGGAGCGCATCCTCGAATTCTTGGCCGTGCGCCGCTTGGTCAAGAACCCCAAGGGTTCCATCCTCTGCTTTGTCGGCCCGCCGGGAACGGGCAAGACCTCACTCGGGATGTCGATCGCCCGCGCCACCGGGCGCAACTTCGTCCGCATCTCGCTGGGCGGCGTGCGCGACGAAGCCGAAATCCGCGGCCACCGCCGCACCTACATTGGCGCCCTGCCCGGCCAGATCATCCAGATGATGCGGAAGGCCGCCACCGTCAACCCGGTCTTCATGCTCGACGAAGTGGATAAGATGTCGGTGGATTTCCGCGGCGACCCCAGCGCCGCCTTGATGGAAGTACTCGATCCCGAGCTGAACCACTGCTTTATGGACCACTACCTCGACGTCGAGTACAGCCTTGCCCAGGTGATGTTCATCTGCACGGCCAACGTGCTCCACACCATCCCGCAGCCTCTGCAAGACCGGATGGAGATTCTCCGCCTGTCCGGCTACACCGACCAGGAGAAGCTCGAAATCGCCAAGCGCTTTCTGGTCCGCAAGCAGCGCCGAGCCACCGGCCTCGACGAGAAGAACATAGGGTTTACCGACGAAGGTCTCACCCACATCATCCGCTACTACACGCGCGAAGCCGGCGTGCGCAATCTGGAGCGCGAAATCGCCAATATCTGCCGGAAGACCGCGCGCCGCGTGCTCAAGGAAGGCAAGGAGATCTCTGCCCAGATCACCCCGGAAACGGCCGGGGACTTCCTGGGCGTGATCAAGTTTCGCGATCTGGAAAGCGCCACGAAGAACGAAGTCGGCCTGGCGCAGGGGCTGGCCTGGACGGAAGTAGGCGGCCAGTTGCTCGGCAGCGAAGCGACGCTGATGGAGGGCAAAGGCAAGCTGACCCTCACCGGGAAGCTCGGCGACGTGATGCAGGAGTCGGCCCAGGCAGCGATGAGCTATGTGCGCTCGCGCGCGGCGCAGTTCGGCCTGGCACGGGACTTCTACCGCCACATTGACGTACACGTGCACGTCCCCGAGGGAGCCATCCCCAAGGATGGTCCCTCCGCCGGCATCACCCTCGCGGTTGCCATCATCAGTGCCCTGAGCAAAATCCCCGTCCGGAGCGATGTGGCGATGACCGGCGAGATTACCCTGCGGGGGAAAGTGCTGCCCATCGGCGGCGTCAAGGAGAAACTCCTGGCCGCGCACCGCAATCGCATCCGCACCGTGATTCTCCCTCGAGACAACGAGAAGGACTTGGCCGACATTCCGCCCTATGCCCAGGAATCGATGACGATCAAGTTTGTCGAGACGATGGACGAGGTGCTCGATCTGGCTCTTGAGCGCCCCATCCGCTCGCTCCCAATCACGCTCCACGGCGAGCAGCCCGAGATCCGACCGCGCTACGAAGGCGACCAGGAAACGGTGACGAACTAGTCCGTCTGCGTCTGCTGGTTCAGGCCGCGCTTCCGCTTGCAGCTCAACCCGGGTAATCCGAGCCGCGACGCAGGCCCGACGGAGAAGGAGAACGAACGAAACAACCATTTGGCACGTGATTCCATCCTAGTGGATGGACCAACACCCTCCCGTGCGCAACTGGTCATCCCAAGCGGTGTAAGCAAGACGGAATCGTAAACCGGGGCTTTCGCCCCAATTCACATCCCACACACGAGGTCACAACCTTGGCCAACGCCAAAGAAGAACAACCCGCCACCGCAATGAACATTGCGGAACTCAAACACCTTAACATCACCGAGCTGACGCGGCTCGCCCGCGAGCTCGGCATCGCCGGCGCCAGCGGCATGCGCAAACAGGACCTGATCTTCCAGATCCTGCGCGCGCAGGCAGAGAAGGAAGGCTACATGTTCTCCGAAGGCGTGCTGGAGTGCCTGCCGGACGGCTTCGGCTTCCTGCGCGCCCCGGACTACAACTATCTGCCCGGGCCGGACGACATCTACGTCTCTCCGTCGCAGATCCGCAAGTTCGACCTGCGCACGGGCGACACCGTCAGCGGCAAAGTCCGCCCGCCCAAGGACGGCGAGCGCTACTTCGCCCTTATTCAGGTCCAGGCCATCAACTTCGAAGATCCGGAAGTTGCCCGCAACAAAATCTTCTTCGACAACCTGACCCCGCTCTACCCCCAGGAGCGCATTCGCCTGGAAACCGCCAAGGAGCGCGTCACGCCGCGCGTGCTCGACCTGCTGTGCCCCATCGGCAAGGGCCAGCGCGGCTTGATCGTGGCCGCGCCGCGCACCGGAAAGACGATGATGCTCCAGGACATCGCTAACTCCATCACCGGAAACCACCCGGAAATCGCCTTGATCGTTCTCCTGATTGACGAGCGGCCCGAAGAAGTCACCGACATGCAGCGGAATGTCCGGCCGGCCGAGGTCATCAGCTCCACCTTCGACGAGCCGCCGCAGCGGCACGTCCAGGTCGCCGAGATGGTGATCGAGAAAGCCAAGCGGCTGGTCGAGCACAGGCGCGATGTCGTGATCGTGCTGGACTCGATTACGCGCCTGGCGCGCGCCTACAACCAAGTCGTGCCGCCCTCGGGCAAGGTTCTCTCGGGCGGCCTCGAATCCACCGCGCTGCAGCGCCCCAAGCGCTTTTTCGGCGCCGCGCGCAACGTCGAAGAGGGCGGCAGCCTGACCATCATCGCCACCGCGCTCGTCGACACCGGCTCGCGCATGGACGACGTCATCTTCGAGGAGTTCAAGGGCACGGGCAACATGGAG
>JACQTG010000146.1 GCA_016210895.1 Acidobacteriota bacterium | reverse complement strand
GAATTTCTCCTGGCCCTGCGCCGCTTCCTGTTGAGCCTGGGGCGAGCGCACCAGCAAGCCCCCGCAACGCCCTTCACGCTTGAGGACTTCTGGGCCTTGCTCCAGGAGTTTCCGCCCCTGCAACGCGAAATGATTCTCCTCACCCTGCGCGGCTATTCGCCCGAGGAAATCAATCGCATGCACCGCTTCGAGCAATCGAGCGGCCAGCAAATTCTGAACCGCCTGCTGGAGAAATCGGCGAGTCTACTAGGACAGAGCTTCCGGGATGATCTCCTCCGGATGAACCACGACGCGCTCTTTGCCTCGATCGAGCAGCAGCCAACCGACAAGTGCGTGCCGGACAGGACCTACGTGCGCCTGTTTGATGGGCAAGTCAGCTGGCGCGAAAAGGAAAACTTCGAGCTCCACATCGAGTCGTGTCTCTACTGTCTGGCACGGTTGGCGGAATATCGGGAGGTTTTCTATTACTTCCAGAAACTCCCGGCTGCCGATCCGGCTCGACTCGGTGAAATCGGTGCCGCTCTCGGGCTGCTTCCTGAGCGAGCCGAGAAGCCGCGCGGGCTGGCGCGGTTGATTCCGCGGTTGGGTCGGAGCGCGCGCAAGGTCTGAGGATGACTGCGAGGAGGTGACGTGGCCCAACGTCGACGACACAGCCACCCACGGCGTCCCCCTAAAGCCCCCACTCCGGCTGAGGAGCGTCGAGAGCCTCGCCGCACGACCGCGCAAGAGGTAGTCGTGCGGGGTCTCTCCGATGCAGGCGAACGCTTCGATCAATCGGCCAAGGCGCAGGACTTCAGCCTGCGGGGGATGTCGCTCCTGCTGCCGATGCCGCTCCCGCTCGACAGGGCTGTCCTGGCGGAAAACCCCGCCACCGGAATGCGCACCCTGTACCGGGTGGTGCACGTCGAGCAGTTGGGTGAGGGTGTCTACCGAATCGGATTCGAAGCCCCCGACCCTCACCCGTATTTCTGGCTCCCGCCAACCAAGGAATAGCCCCATCTCTTGCACGCCAGGAGTGAAGGTGGAGTGGCCGATACTCCTCTTAGTGACCCCGCTAAATCGCGTCGAGAGCTGCCCGCAGGTCTTCAATGAGGTCGTGCCAGTCTTCCAGGCCCACCGAGACGCGAATGCCGCCGGGGTCGATCCCGAGGGCTTCCTTCTCTTCCGGGGGAAGGTTGAAGTGGGTCATCGAGTAAGGATTCTCCACCAAGGTCTTGATTTGCCCCAGGCTGACGGCAAGCGTCATCGTGTAGGAGTGTTCGGCAATGTAGTCTACCAGCCGGTCGGCGGCCTCATGCGACCCCTTGCTGTCCTGGACCACGAAATACAGCAGACTGCCCGGAGCAAACTTGCCGTCGTAGCTCACCATCTGTCGCTGCGCCAACGCTCGGTGCGGGCAAGATTCGAGTCCCGGATACCGCACCGTGGCCACGCGGGGGTGGGCTTCGAGGAACTGCGCCAGCCGGAGTGCAGTCTTCTGCTGGTTGGCCATCCGTGCCCCCAGCGTCGGCAGCCCATAAACCAGGATCGACCACGCACCCTTGGGAGAAAGCACGCCCCCGAAATCTTTTCGATACGCCATCAGCAGGTTGTAGAACTCGTGCGGGCCAATCACCGCACCGCCCATGTCGGTCCCAAAGCCGCCGATGTCTTTCGTCAGGCTGTGCACCACGAAATCAGCCCCCAGCGTCAAGGGACGCTGACAGTAAGGCGTGGCGAAGGTGTTGTCCACGATGATGCGAATCCGGTCGGAGGTTCCTCGCTGCTCGTTTAACTCGTCCACCACGCGGCGCACGGCGGCAATATCAATCAGTTCCAGGGTAGGGTTGGTGGGGGTTTCGAAATAGACGACGCGCGTGGCTGGCGTCACCACCTCGCGCAGCCGCCCAGGATGCCGCAGATCGCACCAGCGCGTGCCAATCCGGTAGCGGCACAACCAGCTCGTCAGCAAACTGTAGGTGCTGCCGTAAAGGGTCTCATGGGCGACGATGTCCTGCCCACTCTCCAGCGTGACTCCGAGGGCAGCCGCAATAGCGGCCATGCCGGTGGCAAAGGTCACGCAAATCTCACCCTCCTCTGCCAGCGCCAGACTTTCTTCCAACATCCCACGGGTCGGCTCATCCAGCCGGTCGTAGATGTAGATCGGCACCTTGCGCTCCAGCGGAATGTCCTCTGAGCCGAAATCAATGAATCCTTCGACTCCTCGCTGTACCGAACTCAGCCGGAAGGTAGCCGAGGATGAAATCGGGGGAATCACGTGATGGTCATAGTCCCAGCGCTTGGTGTGGGAGGTACCGTGGATGAGCCGGGTGCGCATCCGGTACTCGTGGGGGTGGCGCCCTTTCGTCGCTTTCATCGTGCACCTCCTGCCTCTCCGCAACCGGGGCGATTATCCGCCCGCAGGAGGGTGCCTGCAAGTGACCTGGGTCACATCTGGGTTCTCGGCCTTGCGGAACTCGCCGGTTCTCGGGAACTTGGCTGGAAGCGCACTGCGCCGGCCTTTTCCGCCTGCTCCAGCACTTCCTGCACCTTCTTCAACTCCACCGGCCCGTAGTACCACTGGCCCACCGGCAGCGCTGCTGCAGCGCACGACGAAACTTCATCGGTCGTCTCCTTTCCTCGAAGAGCAATTGCGCGTGAAGCGAAGGGCGCTGATTATAGCGCGAATGACATCCTCCGCCCGGCCAACTGGCCCAAATCGCGCACGCTGGGGGAGAAAACGCAGAAACTCGTGGCGGATTCTCTCGCACCGTACCTAACTGGTTGTGGCCGTAATGCTTAGCGGGCGCAAAAGGGAACCCTGCGTGCTCGCATAGCAAGAGGAGACCGCACGGAGAGCGGGAGCCGGCGCGGCCACAAAGAAATGGTCGAGAAGTGGCCAACAATCCTCGTAGTCGGGCCAGGCACCAGCCTGCGCTGGACAGTGGAGCAGCTCCAGCGTGCCTACGGCTACCGCGTCTACTACGCCACCGACCCCTACGAAGCCAGCGCACGCCTGGAAAACACCTCCGTGGACGCCCTGGTATGTCAAGCTGCCCCGGCCTACACGGCTGACTGCAAGCTGATCCGAGAAATCTGCCTGCGGTCGCTCCACCTGCCGATCATCTTGTTCGTAGAGCCCGATAGCGAGGAATACCTGCTAGACGAGCTCGGCTACGGAACCTTTCATATCGTGCGGCCACCTACAACCCTGGAACAGTTCCACCGGATTCTGCTGCAGGCCATCGGGAAGCGGCACCGTGTGCGGGCAGCCTGACCACTATCCACCCCCCAGCCAGTTGTGATAAATAAAATCCGCGGTTGCAGGAATGGACCTTCCCCTAGCACTTCGCATCCTTATCAGCTTTCTCATCGGTGCCATTCCGTTCGCGGTGGTAGCGATGTGGGGAACAGGCATCGACATCACCAAGGTGGGCTCG
>JACQTG010000145.1 GCA_016210895.1 Acidobacteriota bacterium | reverse complement strand
TGCCCCGCATTCGCGCGCACCTGGAGGAAGCGCGAACTCAGCATCGGCGTGAGCGTGAAGCTCACCAGCAGCGACACGAGAATCGCCATCGCCATCGTCCAGCCGAACTCGTTCACGTAGCGCCGGGCGTAGCCGCTCATGAAGGCGATGGGGAGGAAGATGATGACCAGCGAGAGTGTGGTGGCCATCACCGCCAGGCCGATTTCGCGTGTGGCTTCGACCGCCGCCCGCTTCCGATCCATCTTCTTCTCTTCCAGGAAGCGGAAGATGTTTTCGAGGACGATGATGGCGTCGTCAATGACGATGCCGACGGCCAGGGTGAGCGCTAACAGGGTCATATTGTTCAGGGTGAAGCCCATATAGCGCATCAAGGTGAAGGTGGCGATGATGGAGGTGGGGATGGCAATGGCGGCAATCAGCACCGCGCGCCAGTTGCGGATGAACAGCAGGACCACCAGGCTCGCCAGGATGCTTCCCAGAATCAGGTGCTCGAGCAGGGAGTGAACCGACGCCTTGATGAAGACCGAGGTGTCGCGCACGATTTCGATCTGGACGCCCGGCGGCAGCTCGCGCTTCAGGCTCTCCAGGCGGCGCTTGACCTCGTCGGCTACGCGCACCGTGTTCGTGCCCGCCTGTCGCCGCACCTCGACGCTGACCATATCCTGGCCGCGCAGCATCGACCAGGTGCGCAACTCCTCGGCGCCGTCCTCCACCCGGGCGACGTCGCGCACGCGGATGGGCGTGCCGTTGCGGGTGGCGATGATGATGTCGGCAAACTGCCCGGCGGAGTCGACCCGACCAAGCGTGCGCAGGCCCAGTTCCTGCGCGCCGCGGATGAGCCGGCCGCCCGGGGCTTCGATGTTTTCGCTCTCGACCGCGCGGCGCACGTCGAGCACGGTCAGGTTCTGCGCCGTCAGACGCTCGGCGTCGAGCAGGAGGCGAATCTCGCGCCGCTGCCCGCCGTTCAGCGTCACCTCGCCCACGCCTTCGACGGTTTGAATCGCCCGGCGCACCCGCTTGTCGGCGATTTCCGTCAGCTCGCGCCGGCTCACCGGGCCGGCGACGAGCAAGGTCAGGATGGGGTCGGAGTCCGGATCGGCCTTGCGCACCACTGGCGGGAGCACGCCCGGCGGCAGGCGGTTCATCGCCCCGGCCACTTTTTCGCGCACGTCCTGGGCGGCGCTTTCAATCTCGCGCTCGAGCACAAAGGTGCAGACGATGCGGGCGTTGCCCTCGAACGCCCATACGTTCATCTCATCGAGCCCGCTGACGGTGGAGATGGCGTCCTCGAGCGGCATCACCACGCTGGTGATCATCTCCTCGGGGCTCGCGCCGGGCAGTTGCACCTGGACGAAGACGGTGGCCGGGTCAGCCTGGGGGAAGAGGTCTACGCCTAGGTCACGATAGGAAAAGATCCCGAGCGTCACCAGGAAGGCGATCAGCATCACGGCGAATACCGGACGCCGGACGCAGACTTCGGCGAGTTTCATCAGCTACTCCAGATCAATTGGCGCTGGGATCGCGCGCGGCTTCCTCGACGCTGGCCCCGTGGTGGAGCTGGCCCTCGACCGGCACGGCCACACGCTCGCCGGCCGCGAGGCCTTCCAGCACTTCGATGCGCGCGCCCTCGTGCTCGCCTGGCTTGATCGAGCGCTCCTCCACCTTCGTGCCGTTCACCACAAACACCTTGTAAACGCCGTAGAGGTAGTTCACGGCGCCCTCGGGCACGAGCAGCGCGCGTTCCTGGAGCTCGCTCGCGAGCGATGCCTGAACGAAAAAGCCCGGCTTCAGCCGGCCGCCCGGGTTGGGCAGCAAGGCCTCGACTTCAAAGCTGCGCGTCTCCGGCGTAACCGCCGGGTTAATCCGCTCGAGCCGCCCGCGGAAGACTTCGTTCGGGTAGGCCTCGACCCGCACCTCCACCGCTGTGCCCGTCTCAAGCGAGCCGGCCCACTTCTCCGGCACCGCCAGCCGCGCCCGCAAGCGGTCGGTCCGCACGATCACCATCACCGGGCTCTGCACGCGCAGGTACTCGCCCGGACTCACGTGCCGCGTGGTGATGGCACCGGGAAAGGGCGCGCGGATGGAGGCGTCGGCAAGCTTCTTCTCGGCCAGCTTGCGGGCCGCTTCGCTCGCTTGCAGGCGCGCGGTCAGTTCTTCCACTTCCTGCAGGGCAAGCTCACGCGCGGCGCGCGCGCTCTGGAAGCGCGCGGCAGCTTCGTCAAGTTGTTGCTGGGAGATCAAGCGGTCACCGAAAAGTTGTTGCGCGCGGCGATAGCGCTGCTCGGCCTCAAACAGGTCGGCCGCGGCGCGCTGGACGAAGGCGACCTGATTGGGGTCGCGGGGTGCCGGGTCGTCCGGCCCCAGGCCCAGCCGTGCCCGCACTTCGCGGACGGCAGCGCGCTGCCGCTCGACTTCGTACTCCAACTCGACCGGCGACAGGCTGACCAGCACCTGGCCCTCGGCCACCCGGTCACCCACGTCGGCGCGCACGCGCTCGACGCGCCCTTCCACCTCGGCGCTGATCGTGCTCTCCTCGAGCCCATAGAGCGAGCCCACGGCCTGCACCGGCCGGCGAATGACTTCTTCTTCCACCGGGTAGGTGCGTACGGCAATGGGATTGTCGGCTCCGCCGCGCGCACGCGCCTCTGGCGAGCGCGAGCAGCCGACCGCAGTCATGAGCAGCAAGGCCGCCGAAACGGCTAGCGTCCGCAGACGACAAGCGGAAAAATAGAGCAATGGCGCGTACCTCTTCTAAGCCCTTAGTTAGACGGAACCTTGCTCCCCGGGGTTACGCTTATTTCCAGGTGGCCCTTCACCCCACAGTCGGGTCGGGCACCAAACGCTGGAGCAGTGTAAGCCAGCGAGGGCCGGTTGTCGAGCCTGCCGTTTGACTGTGGCTCCCGGCCTCCAAGCCGTACAATAGGCAGAGCGACCACAAGGGAGGCAACTCCGTGCGCCGACTACTGATGAGTTCAGGTCTGGCTCTGTTGACTCTGTTATCCGCCGGGGCGCAACAGCCGCCACCGCCGGCGCCACCGGCGATTGACCCCGCGCCGGTGGAAGCCGCCGTGCGGGAATTCTACGCCGCCTACGCCCGCGCCTGGGAAACGGCCGACCGCGCCGCCCTGGCCGACCTGCTTTCGCGCGAGTACCTGGGCATGAGCTACGTGCCGGGCAAGGGAATGGCCCAGGACGACTACACCCGCGCGCTTGCCGCCATCAACGTTTTCTTCGACGCCATCCGCGGCCAGCCGACGGCCTGGAACCGCGCCCTACTCACCATCATGGTGCGCAAGGAAAACGAGGCCGTGGTCGCCGTGCGGACTGGGTTTGTCGGTGCCGGCACCGCCCAGAGCGAGCTCAGCCTGGAAGTGGTGCGCCGGGAAGCCGACGGTCGCTGGCGGCTCCTGCGCCGCTGGTCGGAAAAGCACCTCTAGCCTGGTGCCAGGTCAAACACGAACAACAGGGAGAGCGGGAGCTCGGCCTCAGCCGCAAAGCTCACCACCGAGCCCTGCTCGCACACGCCGTAGCGCGGTGAAACCCACCCCTCCGTGACCTCATCGCCGAGCGGGAGTGGTGAGAACACCCAGAGCGTAACCGCGCGGTTGCCACCGATGAGGCTGTAGGCAGAGGCGAGCGCGCTCCGCTCGGGCTTGAACTCCTCCAGCCGCGCCAGCGCCCGCGGACGCGCCTCCGCCGGGCGCACGACGGTGACGCCCGGCGCCAGATGAAAGAACCACTCCAAGCGGACGCGGCCGCGACCCGCCAAGTGGTCGGCGAGGTAGAGCGCGCTCTCGGCTTTGTCGAGCGTCATCGCGCGGCGGTGGACGACGCGCGCGGGCAGCCGGCGATAACCGAGGTGCTCGCCTTCAAACTCATCCACTTCGGGCTCGCTGCGCCAGTGGCGCACGCGCGCATGGGTATCGTCGGGCATCTGGAAGCAATCCTCCACCCTAATCCGGTTTTGCTCGGCGCCAGCGACGCGTACGGTGTTGTGGCTCGAGGTCGAGCGGAAGCGATGGCGCACCCCCAGGTCAGCGGTGTAGACGTAGCTGCCCGGATCAATCACTAGCGGCTGGCGGCCCACGGCCAACTCGAAGCTCAACTGGTCGCAATGCGCGTGGCCCCCGATGCCTTCCCGGCCCACATCGCCGCAGCGGATGAGCACATAGATGTCGGGGGTGCGCAGGATGAAGAAGCCGCCGGCGGGAAAGGCGCGGCTTCCGGGGGTCGGGCCGCCGAAAACAGCCGGCGGTGGCGGGGTGCCGACTAACCACCAGGCTTCCTCCCAGGCTGCCCCAGCCGCTTGCCGGAAGTCGCGCCGGTTGAAGAGCACCGCGCCGGTCGCGAGCAGGTGGCGGTGGTCGGCGGGATGGGAAGTTCCGTAGCCGGCGAGTTGCACCAGCCGCCCGTCGTCGGCGTCGCCGACGAG
>JACQTG010000144.1 GCA_016210895.1 Acidobacteriota bacterium | reverse complement strand
GCCGACGGCGGTGGAGTTCGGCCGGCTCCTCGGGATGCGCACTTTGGTGGCGTTGAATTCGGTCCCCGAAGCCGTCTATACGACCGCCACCTTGACGCTTTCAAACCCGGTTATTTCTTTCTTGGATCTAAGCACCACGCCGGCTTCCGTGGGCACGCTCAACGGCACGCTGACCCAGTCGAGCCTGACCCTGCAGCTCAACCCGCCGCTTACGGTCAATGCAGGCGGCTTGGCGGGGCTTCACCTGCATCTTCGCCTGCGCGATTCGCTCCAGGTCGACGCTACGGGTGAATTGACCGGCATCGTGGACCCGCACATCCGGCTGCGCGCTATCCCGCCCCAGGCGGAGGATTCTCTTATCGATGAGCTGCGCGGCGGGGTCTCCTCGGTCAACTTGGCGGGCAATTCTTTTACCTTGCAACGTCGCAGCGGCCGCCTCCTCACCATTCACGTGGACGACCAGACGCAGTGGGAGGTGGGCGAAAGCCTGGCCACGCTCGTGCCACCCGCACTGGTTGAAATCTCCGGCCGCGTCCGCGCCGACGGCGGCATCCAGGCGGCGAGTGTCGAGGTTCTCAGCCGCGACCATTTCGTCCTCGGTGGGCTCGTCCTCGACCCCGAGCCGCCGACCGGCCCGGCCGACCGGGTCACGTTGCTCGTGCGCGAGGAAGTTCCCGATTTGAGCACCATCCAAGTGGGCCGGACCGCCACAGTGGAGTTCAGTGACCAGACGCGCTTCGGCATCCACAATTTCGACCTGCCGCTGGGGTTGTTCCTCTTCAACCGCGCGGAGCTGGTACGAGGCCAGCGCGTAGCCGTGGGCGGAGCTGTCGACAGCTCCACCACGCCGGCGACGCTCCAGATTCGCCGGGTGGTGTTGCACCGGCAGGGATTCGAAGGAGTGCTCGTTCCCGGCAGCGTGCGCGTCGGCAGCGGGAACACGGGGATCTTCCGCCTCGGCATGGATGGCTTGTTCGGATACCTCTTCGGTCAACCGTTGCAGGTCGCAACCTCCGACCGCACGCGCTTCGTCAACCTCTTGGGGCTGGGAGAGCTCGAAACCTCGGAGCCCGTCCGCCTGCGTGTCGTCGGCCTGCTGCTCCGGAGTGGAACGGGTGAGCCGGTGTTGGTGGCCGGCTGGGTGGAGCGCTGGCTCCCGGAGCCCTAGCCCACGTCCTCTAGAGAGGTAGCGGCGAGGGAATGCCCGCCTGACCAGATCCTCTACTAGTGGTCTGCAGTGCTTGCCGCTACTGGTCTACCCTTGCCCCGTCCTACCGGCGGTGCTAGACTGACACGCCAAAGGGGAGTACTGCAGGGGCTTTCTGGCGGCCCCGACCGACGAGGAATCTAATGCAATCGAAAAACTGCGCGCTTGTTTGCGTTTGCTTGGCCGGAGTGTTGGTGGCGACCGGGTGTTCCAAGGGAGGCGCCAACTACAAGCAAGGCCGGCAGGCGGAACTCCAGCAGGACTACGACACCGCTCTCATCCAGTATGAGCGCGCGCTCAAGCAGGACCCGGGCAACGTTGAGTACGAGCTCAAGGCGAAGCGCATGCGCTTCGAGGCGGCCCAGATGCATGTCGACCGCGGCCACAAGCTGCGCGACCAGGGACAACTCGAAGCCGCCATCGCCGAGTTCGAAAAGGCACTGGCCATTGACCCCTCAAGCTTCATCGCCGAGCAAGAAATTCGCCGCACGCTCGAGCAACTGGCCGAACGCCGCCAGCAGGCGAGCGCCGCCGCGGCCCCGAC
Source organism: Acidobacteriota bacterium (assembly GCA_016210895.1). The sequence continues at coordinate 1,632 of JACQTG010000144.1, read as the reverse complement.
AGCGCCGCCCGTCCTGGCCGCAGTTCCCGAAGGCCCGCCGCAGCTCGCCCCGCTTTCGCGGGCGCCTATCAACCTGGTGCTGACCGCCGATGCTCGGCAGGTGTTCGAGAGCATCGCACGGCTCGCCGGCATCAACGTCATTTTTGACCCGGACTTCCAATCCCGGCGCATTCCGGTTGAGCTCCAGAACGCCACGCTCGAGCAGGCGCTCGACATTGTGGCCCTGGTGACGAAGAGTTTTTGGAAGGCGGTAACCTCGAACACCATTATGGTCATTCCCGACAATAAGCAGAAGCGTACCGCCTACGAAGAGCAGGTCATCAAGACCATCTACCTCGGCAACATCACCACCCCGGCAGAGCTGAACGAAATCGTGCAGACGGTTCGTACGCTGCTCGACGCGCGGCGCATCGCCCCCAGCACAGCGCAGAACGCCATTGTCATCCGCGACACGCCCGACAAGGTGGCGGTGGCGGAGAAGATCATCCGCGACATCGACAAGAGCAAGCCGGAAGTGCTCATCCAGGTGGTGGTGCTGCAGGCCCGCCGCGACCGTCTGCGCGACCTGGGCATCGAGCCCTCCACCGTAGTGCCGTTGATCTTCAGCCCGCGGGCGAGTGTTCGCCGGGAGACCGGACAGCAGGGAGTGACCGGCATTGAGTTGGGGCAGTTGGGCCGGCTCTCGACCGGCGACTATGCCCTGGTTTTGCCCAGCGCCACCGCCATGGCTTTGCTCACCGACGCCACCACCAAGGTCATCCAGAATCCGGAAGTGCGCGCCACCGACGGGCAGACGGCCAAGCTGCGCATTGGCGACAAGGTGCCGTTTGCAGTCGGCAGCTTCCAACCCGGCATCGGCGGCGTGGGCATCAATCCACTCGTCAATACCCAGTTCCAGTTCCAGGACGTGGGCGTGAACGTCGACATTACCCCGCGGGTGCACTCGAGCCGCGAAGTCAGTCTGAAGCTAATGGTGGAAGTCTCCTCTGTGACCGGCCGGGTCAACATCGGCGGCATCGACCAGCCCATCTTCGGTCAGCGCCGCATTGAGCACGACATCCGCCTGCGCGAGGGTGAGGTCAATATTCTGGGCGGCATCGTCGAGCGCACGGAGACCAAGACCCTGCAGGGCTGGCCCGGGCTGAGCCAGATCCCCTTCCTGCGGTATCTCTTCAGCAGCGAGAGCGTCGAGAGTCAGGAAAACGAGCTCCTGATCGTCCTCACGCCACGCATCATCCGCCTGCCCGAACTCACCCCCATGAACCTGCGCTCGCTGCCCGTAGGAACCGACGAGAACGTTGCCTTGCGCCCCGAGCAACCCGCCTCGCCAGCACCACAGGCGCCTCCCGTCATTCCGCCCGAGCCGCCGGCTCCTCCGCCGCAAGCGGAGCCTCAGCCGCCTCCAGAGCCATCCGCGACGCAGCCGGCACCCGGCGAGCGGTCGCAGGTGGCGTTCCGGCCAGCGCAGACGACGCTGAACGTCGGCCAGATGGCGAGCATCGAGGTTGTGGTCGAAGGCGCACAGGATTTGTTTTCAGTGCCGATGGTGATTACGTTTGACCCGCAAGTCGTGGAACTGGTGGAAGTGCACCACGGCGGCTTTCTGGCCGCTGGCGGCCTGCCGGTCGCACT
>JACQTG010000139.1 GCA_016210895.1 Acidobacteriota bacterium | reverse complement strand
GTTGCCGACGTGTGCGCCTGCTCGTTGTTCCCCGATGCCCCGCTCACGTGCGGCAAGGAGTGCCTGGCGCAGCTCTAATCGAGGGTTCGGAACCCGCCCCATGGAGCCCGCCGGGGATTGGGAGCACGGCCCGGGGTGACCGGGCTCGCGCAGAACAACACGAAATATCCAGGAGTCAACTCGCGCTCAGCGCGCGCAACTCGTCCGGTCGAAGAACGAGGACCGAGCTGCCCTTGACGCGGATCAGGCGGCGGCGCTTGAAGTCGGCCAGCAGGCGGCTGACGGTTTCGCGCGAGGCGCCGATGGCTTCACCGATTTCTTCCTGGGTCATATTGAGAGAAATGCGCAGCCCTTCAGCCGTGGGCTGACCGTGCTCCTCCGCCCAGCCGAGGAGCAGTTGCGCCAGTTTGGCTTGCGTACTGGGGGCCAGAGCCAGTAGGCGGGTTTGCTCCCACGCTTTGTGCAATTCCATGCTCAGGTGCTCGGCCAGCCGCACCGACACCTCGGCGTGGCGGCGAAGGAACTGCAAGAATTCCGGGCGGGGGATGAAATTCACCTGCGCGGGCGCCAAAATCTCGGCCGTAGCCAGGTGAGGACCGTTGGCGATGACACTGCTCAGGCCGAGCACCTCGCCCGGCTCGACCAGGCGCAGCGTCAAGCTCTTGCCATCCTTCGAGCCGGCTACCAGCCGTGCCTGCCCGGAGCAAAGAATAAACAGGCCGCGCGGCGCTTCCCCTTCCACAAACAGGAGCGCCTTGGGCGGATAAAAGGAGGTTTGGCGAATGGAGTTGAGGTCGCGCAAGACTTCGTCGGGCAGGCGACAGAACAAGCCCTCTTCCCGCAAGACACAGGCAAGGCAACTGTCGATGACCCTCAAGCCATACGGTGCCGCGGGCTTGGCCTGGTTCGCCATACTCACTCAAAGTATACCCCAGAAGCTCACGCTGAACGAATCAGCTCTGCGAACGCCTCCAGCACCCCTGACCACGAGGACAAGCGTGGTAAGTCTGCCTGGTGTGAGTGGGCGCGCACTCAGAGGGGAGAAAACCTAGTGGACGTCGCGCCGCGACACCACCTCGGGCGGTAGGACTTTGACAATGTTGGTGGACTGAACGATATAAACGGGATTGCCCTGCGGATCGCGCTCGCCGGTTTTGAGGATGCTCGACACCACGAGCTTGATGCGCACGGTGTAGCCATCCTCGACGACGTATTCGTTCCAGTCCTCGCGTCCGGTGTTGAACTCCATATCTTCGGCTTCGATGGTGCGGTCGCCGATGTTGATGCGGGTGCGTCGCGCCACGGTTCCCCTCCCCGAGTAGAGTGCAGGCGAATTGTACGGCGGCGCGGCGGATTTGTCGCCTGCCGCGTGCGGCAGTCGGAGGGAGCCGAGGGGGTCCCGACGACCTGAGCGGCTAGGTGTGGTAGCCGGCCGGCTGAGCGGCCAGGTCCTCTTCGACGCCTGCTTCCGGCAGCGCGCCCTCTCCCGCCAACCGATTCAGGCAGGCGCTCACGCTGGCGGCCAACTCCTCCACCAGTACATCCACCTGGAGCGGCAGGCGTGGGCGAGAGCGATCGCGGTAGAGATGCAGGCGAGGTGTCGCGGCGCCGTCGGCGAGCGGCAGGGTGAGCGACCAGAAGCGCTGCGGCTGGCGGCGGAGCTGCTCCTCGCTCCGGGGCGTGGTGTGGCGGTGGCGTCCGGGCGACAGGGGCGCTGGCGTTTCGGGCGGGAGTTCGAGTTCGACGGCGTCAAAGTCAAACTCCTCGGCGGTGCGGCGCAACTGCTCCCACAGACTGGCCCAGTCCGGCGCCCGGGCGAGTTCGGCGGCGCGCCGCCGCAGGTCGAGGTGCTTGCTCAGAACACGCCGGGAAAAAAACAGCCCCTCGGCCAGGCTGCGGTTGAACTCGCGAAACTCGGGGTAGTTGAGCTGGCGAACGGCAATCCAGAGCCCGCTGACAAACAAGGCGAGCACGAAGGCGCCCAGCCACTGCTCGCTGCGGGCGATGACGATGCAGCCGAAGGCGGCCACGGCCGAAACCGTGTAAAGCAGCAAGACAGCGTGGCGGGGTTCCAAACCCAACTCCAGCAGGCGATGATGAATGTGTCCGCGGTCGGAATGGAGGATGGGCTGCGCGCGGAGGAAGCGCCGCGCCATGGCCAGCCAGGTGTCCGTGATGGGCAGCCCCAGGGCAAGCAAGGGGGCCACGACAGCGATGAGAGTAGTGGCCTTCTGCGACCAGACGATCGCAGTGGCGGCGAGCACGAAGCCGACGAACATGCTGCCGGAGTCGCCGAGGAAAATGGTGGCGGGGCTGAAGTTGTAGCGGAGGAAGCCGAGCAGCGCCCCGGCCAGCGCCAGCGTAACCCCGGCCACCATCGGCGCGTTGGAGAGCAGCGCAATCACGAGAATCGCTGTCGAGGAGAGAAAGGCAATGCCCGCGGCCAGGCCGTCCAAGCCATCCATCAGGTTGAAGGCATTGGTGATGCCGATGAGCCAGAGCACCGTGACCGGGCCCGACAGCCACCCCAGGCTCACCACCTGCCCCGTAGGCAAGGTCAGGCGCGTGATTTCGATTCCGGCCAACAGCAGCCACAAGCTGGCGGCGAGCTGGCCGGTGAGTTTCACCCGGGCACTCATCCCCCGCAGGTCATCCCAGATGCCCAGGAGCAAGATGAGCGTGGCCGGGCCGAGCAGCGTCCAGAGCGTGTCCAGGTGGAGCAGGAACTGCTCCGAGATGACGTTGCGCGGGATGATCAGCGCCGTGAGGGAAACCAGCACGGCCAAGTAGATGGCTACGCCGCCCAGGCGCGGCACCGGCCGCCTCTCACCGGCCGCCGCGGGAATGGCCGTGTCCAGCCAGCCCCAGGCACGAAACCAATCGCGGAGGCGCGGCGTGAGGAGGAAACTGGTGAGGAACGCGAGAAGGAACAGAACCGCGTAGGTTTTCATCCGGCGTCGCCAACCCCCGGTGTGGCTCTCCGCCGTTGCCAACCTGCTCGTCCGCGTGGTGCGGACGAGTTGCCGCCATCGTAGAGTTCACCCCGGAGAGTGTCAAGGGCTTTCGCGGGATGCGATGGTGTATAATCGCCCGTGTTTGCGCGCCGCGTTCAGGTAGAGGTGGTCCGAGACGGCCGCCGCCAGCCCTGTCCGCTGGAATGGTTGGACAGCTTCTCCATGCGGCGGTTCACCGGCGAGGCCGCCTTCGACGACACCCTGCCCGTGGCCGATGGCGAACTCGAAATCGGCACGCAGGTCAGCCTGGATGCGCTGGCGCAGGCCTTAAGCAAGTGGCTGACCAAGAAGAAAGGCGGCGGCAAGAAAATTGAAGTGCACATCACCGCACGCCCGCAGCGAGCGGTTTCGAGCAGGAGTTAGGAATCATGGCGGTAGTTGAGGAACTGAATCCCCCGCAGCGCGTCCTTCTCGCTCCGGGACCGAGCCAAGTGGATGCACGCGTCTATCGCGCCTTACTGGCGCCCGTGCTCGGCCACCTCGACCCGGCCTTCC
>JACQTG010000162.1 GCA_016210895.1 Acidobacteriota bacterium | reverse complement strand
TTCCTGTTGTTGCGCCACGCCATCCCACTCATGCGGCAGGGTGGCGCCGGTCGAATTGTGCTCATCGGTTCCATCAACGGGTCGCGCGGCAAGTTCGGCCTGACGGCCTATGCTGCCAGCAAGGCGGGCTTGATCGCACTGGCCAAGAGTGTCGCCCGGGAGACCGCTCGCTTCGGCATCCGTGTGAACGTGGTGGAACCTGGCATGGTGCGTACCCCGATGACAGACGCCTTGCCGGCGGCGGTGCGGGAGGCGGCCGCACAGGAAAGCCTCTTGGGAGGATTGCTCGAGCCTGAGGACGTGGCAGCGGCGGTGGTGTTTCTCTGCGGGGCTGGCGGCAGCCAAATCACTGGCCAAATCCTGCGCGTGGACGGAGGACAGTTTCTCGGCGGTTCTTAGAGAGGAGAAGGAAAATGAAATTCGAAACCACCGGGCAGCCTGGCACGCTCGAAACTGACTCGATTCCCGTGCGCACTATGCAGCTGGGCGACCTCGAAGCTGTGGTCTCCATCGACGCGGCCGCCTCGGGTCGGCGTCGTCCACGCTACTTTGAGCTGATGCTGGAGCGCGCCTTGAAGCAATCCGCGCTGCAGATCTCGCTGGTCGCTGAATTGGATGGGGGGGTCGTCGGCTTCCTGGTCGGCTCACTGTACTACGGAGAATTCGGAATCGTCGAACCGACGGCGTCCATTGATGCCATTGGTGTGGATTCGCGCTATCGCGGCCGTCATGTTGGGCGAGCGCTGATGCGCCAGTTGCGCCTCAACCTGAGTGCACTCCGCATAACCACTCTCCGCACCGAGGTGGGCTGGGACGATTTTGAACTCCTAGCTTTCTTCAAGCGCGAAGGATTTGCGCCCACGGGCCGCTTGTGCTTGGAGTGTCGGCTCGACCCGACGGCGCCGGGCGACCAGGGCGCAGAGTAGGAGGGAACCCAGCGAGAGCACCGGAGAGGTCGGAGTGACTAGGCTTTCGGAACATGGCTTGATGTACGACTGGGCGGCTGTAGGCCCGCGGCAGGCACAGTGGCCGGACCACGTCATGCTCGACGACGAAACTCTGCGCGACGGCCTGCAGAGTCCTTCGGTCATAGATCCCCCCGTGGAGACCAAAATCCGAATCCTTCAGTTGATGGACAGCTTCGGCATCGAGACGGCCGATGTGGGCTTGCCGGGAGCGGGGCCACGCCAGTGCGAGGCGGTCACGCGACTCTGCCGCGAAATTGTCGCTCAGCACTTGCGCATCCGCCCAAACTGCGCGGCCCGCACCTTGACGGTGGACATTCAGCCCATTGCCGAAATCACGCAGTTGACTGGGGTAGCCATCGAGGCCTGCCTGTTCATCGGCAGCAGCCCCATCCGCCAGTACACGGAGGAGTGGGACCTGGCCCACATCCTCCGGCACACGCAGGAGGCCATCGGATTTGCGGTGAAGGAGGGACTGGAGGTGATGTACGTCACCGAAGACACGGTCCGGTCCTCACCCGAAGACTTGCGCATCCTGCTGACCGCAGCCATCGAAGCGGGCGCCGTGCGCGTCTGTTTGTGCGACAGCGTGGGCGCTGCGGTGCCCGAAGGGGCCTACAACTTGGTCTCGTGGGTCAGGCAACTGATCGAAGAGTTGGATGTCCAGGTGGGAATCGACTGGCACGGGCATCGCGACCGCGGGCTCGATCTAGCCAATACGCTCGCGGCGATTCAGGGAGGCGCGACTCGTGTGCACGGCACTGCGCTGGGCATCGGCGAGCGAGTGGGCAACACGCCGATGGAGCAGCTTCTGGTCAACCTGAAATTGCTGGGGTTGCGTGATGATGACCTCACCCGTCTTCCTGACTACATCGAACTCGTGGGCCAGGCGACCAACGTGCCCATCCCACTGAACACACCCATCATCGGACGTGACGCCTTCCGCACGGCCACCGGGGTGCATGCCGCTGCTGTGGTCAAGGCACAAAGGAAGGGACATGCGTGGCTGGCCGACCGTGTCTACTCCGGCGTCCCAGCCAGTTGGGTGGGCCGGAAGCAGGAGATCGAAATAGGTCCGATGTCAGGAGCTTCAAACGTCGTTTACTACCTCAGCACCCGGGGCCTACTCAATAGCCCTGAAGTTGTGCAAGCAGTGATGTTGGCGGCCAAGCGAGCCACACACATCCTAACCGAAGAAGAGGTTCTTGAGATTGTGCGGGGAGTGGAGGCCTCTTTGCGCACGCCAACGGGAAACGAAAGCGAAAATCATTGACTGGACCGCCGAGGTGCAGTCACTCACGCTGGTAACCGGTTGGAGGGTGAAGCATCGGGATCCATTCATAGGCGGGCCGCGTCTGGTATTGTCGGAGATACTCCCCATAGTCCGCACCGGCTCGACCCTGTCCCACATAGGGATACACGCTCATGGCACGATGGGGCAGAGGCTCGACCATGCTGGAGGACGCCGTATTCGGCTCGCCATCCTTGGCCCAGCCAAAGAGGTGGAGAAAGAAAGTGCGCTTCCTGCCAGGGAGAAGCGGCGGAAGCGCCCGGGCATCGAAGCGAACCGTCAACTCGTCTCCCGTGGCCATGACTACGAGGTGGTCGTCCGCCTCGGCCAGTAAGTTCTTGACCTCCCCGTAGCGGGTGTAGTGGCCCCGAAGCGGATTCCAGGGCGCCTCCGTCAAGAGAAGGTCGTAGTCGAAGAGTTCCGGCTGGCGGTGCTCAGGATCGCTGATGGGGGTCGAGAAACCGCGCGCGTGTAGGTCGGCCGCGTCCAGAGGCAATTCCACGGCCGGGGGCGGCGCCCCGTCGTTGAGACTGAGGGAAATCTGATCCCAGTACACGCATAGGTTGGTGACGATGCGAACCTGCCGGTCACTGCTAAGGAACTTGCCCGTCAGGTCCACTCGCATTGTGCGAAAGGTTCCACTGGGCAAACCCATGTCGGGAATCACGGTCACCCAACGGCCGTGCGCGTCGCGAACTTGGAGCTGGGGAGGAATCACCTGGACTTGGCGATTCGCCAGGAGCGCCCGGGCCCCGTTCGAGTCCATCCAATAGACCCAGCCGGTCAGCCACAGCGCCGCCGGCTCATCCGCGGCCACAGTGCCGAGATCCAGGGTTAGTGAATGAAGTTCGGCAACGCCGGGCACGCGTAGGTGGCGAAAGAAGGCGGGGTAGTGGCCGTCCCGATGGAGGAGCAAGGGTAGGACGTCGCGTCCCTGGTCGTCCGTGGCGGCGATGGGAAAGCGCTTTTGTCGCACCGTAAAGAGTGCCGGAGCAGCGGGCACGGAGGAATAGGTTTCGTTGGCGTAGACTTCCTCGCTGGCCCCGTGGTCAAACGCTATGAGCTGTGCTTGGTCGAAGTAGTCGGCTTCGCGGAGCTCGTCGGTGAACTGAAATACATAGTAGCCATGCTGCTCGCGCAGCCACTCCGGCAAACGAACAAACTCCTGCGGATTCAATGTGTGGTGGCTTCCGTCGGGCGCGAGCGCCCCCAGCGGAGCGACTCCGAGCACCTCCGTTAGGTAGACGTACCGGTTGCCATCCCAGACATAAAGCAGCGGACAGGAACTCGCCAGCCGCTCGGACTCGCGGACTTCCAGGTGCTGATCGGTGGCCACCGTGACTGAGTTCTGGATAATCGCGTTCGGCCAAGTCACTCGCACCACGTCCAGCCGTGGCAGGTCGCCAGCAAAAACCTGCACCGCCTCGCCTCGAGCCATCACCTTGCGATAGAAGTTTCCCGCTTTGAGTTCGACTGTCGCCCCTATGCCTTGCAGGCTGCTCTTGGAGCCACTCAACTTGATTTGCAGCCAGTGGCCAGCCCGCTCCGCCTTCTGCCAGACCACCAATCGTCCGTCGGCCTGTAACACGACCAGGTGGAGTTGACCGGGTTCATCCAGCCAAGCCGGTGCCAACCAGGTGGGTGGCTGAGCTGCTACAGCCGGCAAGTCGAGCTCGGCGGCGTCAAAACGTGTGCCACGGTTGCCCAGCAGGTGCCAGGCTCCGCTGGTGTCAATCCCCAGCAGGTCATCGTAGCCGTCTTCGTTTGCATCGGTTACCGTTCCCCGAAAACCTACCCTCTCAGTTGCAGCCCTTGCGCTGGGCGTGAATGTCGCGTCGCCCTGATTCAGGAGCACGTGGCTGCCGGATGGGGTCCACAGGACTAGGTCGAAGCGGCCGTCGTGGTTGAGGTCGGTCGCCTGCGCGTCGAGGGCCACGAAGCGAGTCAACTCCCGGCTCGCCTGTGCGGTGTGGTCGACAAACTTTCCTTCCCCCTGGTTCAGGAAGAGGTGCGGGGGACCATCGTCGCGAACAACAAATAGATCCATGTAGATGTCGTCGTTGAAGGGGGCAAAGAATGCCTGGTGCGCACGCCCCCTGAATGAACCCAGTCCCGCCGCCTCAGTCCTCTCTGTGAACGTGCCATCGCCGTTGTTGCGGTAAAAACGGATGCCACCCGGCGGGAAGTCGTCCGGGAAAAGAAAGGCATCTTTTGCCGGCGGGCGCTCGAGGTCGACGTAGTGCGTCACCAGCAGATCCAGCAAGCCGTCATTGTCGGCGTCAAACAACACTGCGCTCGTGGCCAGTTCGCCCGCAGGGGCTTGCAGACCGGCCTGCTTCGTCGCGTCCGCAAACGTGCCATCGCTGTTGTTGCGATAGAGCGTGATGCCG
>JACQTG010000150.1 GCA_016210895.1 Acidobacteriota bacterium | reverse complement strand
TACGACCCCGCCGCCTTCCCCGAGCTGGCAGAGTATGAGCTGGCCCTCCACCCGCCGCTCGAAGGCCAGCTCATTGACCTCGCCGATGAGATTGCCTACAACACCGCCGACCTCGACGACGGCTACGAGGCCCGGTTGCTCGACCGGGAAACCATCTTGGAAGCGGTGCCAATGTTTCGCCACGCGTTCGACGAAGTTCGCCGCCGCTACCCGCAAGCAGCGGCGAAACTCCAATTCAACGAGGCGCTCAAGCGCGTGATTGACCGTCTTGTCACCGACCTGATCGAGAATACGAAGAAGGTGCTGGCGGCGGAAGGCATCAAGACGCTCAACGACGTCCGGCGTTCGCCGCGCCGCCTGGTCGACTTCAGCCCGGCGGTGGCGGAGGAAAACCGCGCGCTCAAGCAGTTCCTCTACCAGCGCCTTTACGCGCATCCCAACCTGATCGGGGAGCGCGAGCAGGCGGTCAAGGCGCTCGAGGAGCTCTTCCGCTTCTATCTGGACCATCCCCAGCGGCTGCCGCGCTTCTACTATGAGAAGACGCGTGCGGAGCCTGCGCACCGCGTGGTCTGCGACTACATCGCCGGCATGACCGACACCTACGTCTTTCGCCAGCAGCGCGAGCTGCTGGAGGCCGCGCCAAGCCTGCTCGAATCGACCGCCAGAACGGCAGAGGAGCGACGCTAATCAAGGGAACGTTGGGTAGGGATTCGACGTATTTCTGCCTGTAGGCTAACCTGAATCTGTGGGGGGCGTCTGAATCAAGAAGGAGAGAAACCATGAAAACCGTTGCGCGCATTCTTGTGCTCGTGTGTCTTTCCGTCGTCCTGGCGGCTGCCCAGGGCGACGTACTTGCGCCCGGCGACAATCTGGTCGTGGAAGGCATTCCGCCGATACCCGCTTCGCTGGCCGACGCCGTCAGCCGCTACACCGATTACCGCGCCGCCTTTCTGCAGAGCTGGCATCCGACGAAACGGGAGATGCTCATTAGCACCCGCTTCGGTGACACGAACCAGATTCACCAGGTTAAGTTTCCCGGCGGTGCCCGCACCCAGCTCACCTTCTACCCCGACCGGGTCGGCGGGGCCTCCTACCCGCGTACCCAGGGCGACTACTTTGTCTTCAGCAAAGACATTGGTGGAGGGGAGTGGTTCCAGAAGTACCGCTACAATATCTCCACCGGAAACGTCACCCTGCTCACGGATGGCAAATCGCGCAACACGGGCGGCACCTGGTCGAACAAGGGTGACCTCTACGCCTACCAGTCCACCCGCCGCACCGGGCGCACCTCCGACGTCTACGTGATGAATCCCGCCGACCCCAAGACCGACCGGCTCGTGCTCGAGGTGCCCGGCGGCGGCTGGGGTGCACTCGACTGGTCGCCCGACGACAAGCAGCTACTCGTGGGCGAGTACGTCTCCATCAACGAGAGCTACCTCTATCTGCTCGACCTGGCGACGGGCGAAAAAAAGCTCATCACCCCCAAGGGAGGCAGCGAGAAAGTTTCCTACAGCGGTGCCGAGTTCAGCCGAGATGGCAAGGGTCTCTATGTCACGACCGACAAGGACTCCGAGTTTCAGCGACTCACCTACATGGATCTGGCCACTGGCCAGCATACTTACCTCACCAGCCACATCAACTGGGACGTCGACGCCTTTGAGCTGTCGCCCGACGGCAAGACCATCGCCTTTGTCACCAACGAGGACGGTGCCAGCGTCCTTCGCCTGCTTGACACCGCCACCGGCAAAGAGAAGCCCGCGCCCAAGCTGCCTGCTGGCCAGGTGTTCGGCATCGAGTGGCACGAAAATGGCCGCGACCTCGGCTTCACCCTCGTCTCCGCCCGCTCCACCGCCGACGTCTACTCGCTGGATGTCCAAACCGGAAAGGTGGAGCGCTGGACCACGAGCGAAACCGCCGGCCTGAATACGGAAGCCTTCTCCGAGCCGGAACTCATCCACTGGAAGAGCTTCGACGGCCGAATGATCTCGGGCTATCTCTATCGCCCGCCGACCCGCTTCACCGACAAGCGCCCGGTCATCATCAACATCCACGGCGGCCCCGAAGGGCAGTTTCAGCCGGGCTTCATGGGCCGCTGGAACTACTTCCTGAACGAGCTGGGCGTGGCCCTGATTTTTCCCAACGTGCGCGGCTCATCCGGCTACGGCAAGACCTTTCTCCAGCTGGACAATGGATTCCTGCGCGAGCACTCCTACTGGGACATCAACACGTTGCTCGATTGGATCCCGACGCGCGCGGAACTTGACCCCGAGCGCATCATGGTCACGGGCGGAAGCTACGGCGGCTTCATGACCCTGGCCGTGGCCACGAACTATGACGACCGCATCCGCTGCTCGGTCGACGTCGTCGGCGTCTCGAACCTCGTTACCTTCCTCGAGAACACCGAGTCCTACCGGCGCGATCTGCGCCGCGTCGAGTACGGTGACGAGCGCGACCCGAAGATGCGCGAGTTCCTCGAGCGCATCGCCCCGGTCAACAATGCGCACAAGATTACGAAGCCGCTCTTCGTCGTCCAGGGTGCGAACGACCCACGTGTGCCGCGCACGGAGTCCGAGCAGATGGTGGCCACGGTGCGCAAGAACGACACCCACGTCTGGTACCTGATGGCGAAGGATGAAGGCCACGGCTTCGCCAAGAAAAAGAACCAAGACTTCCAGTTCTACTCCACTGTCCTGTTCATCCAGGAGCACCTGCTGAAGTAGGCGAACCGCACACCACGCCGAGCCCGGTGGCACCGGGAGCTTGCTTGACCCCTCAGAAAGCAGGCCGCTATAATCGCCACTCCCTGTTTGCCGAATGTTCGGTGAGGCGGCGCCGTTCAGTTGTTTGAGCCCCACGACCAATACCTTCAGCGCAAAAAAAAGCTTGAGGAGGTTCGAAAACTTCAACCCGACCTCTATCCCCACCGCTTCGACTTCACCCATACGGTGGCCGAGGTTGTCAGTCGCTTCAGTGCCGCCGATGCTGAGCAGCTAACGGCCGAGCGGGCGCGCGTGCGCACCAGCGGCCGCATCCTGGCGCTGCGCCTGCACGGGAAGACCGGATTCGCTGACTTGCACGGCTCGGGTCAACGCCTGCAGGCCTACTTCCGCTCCGACACCCTGGGCGACGACGGCTTCGCGCTCTTCCAACTCTTCGACCTGGGCGACCTGATCGGCGTCGAAGGCTATCTCTTCCGCACGAAGACGGGCGAGTTGACCGTGCACGTCGAGCGCGCCACGCTGCTGGCCAAGGCCCTGCTGCCGCTCCCGGAAAAATGGCACGGCCTAGCCGACGTCGAGCAGCGCCACCGCCAGCGCTATCTCGATTTGCTCGTTAACCCTGGCGTACGCGATGTCTTCTTGACTCGCGCCCGCATCATCTCCTGGCTGCGCGAATTTCTGCGCGGGCGCGGATTCGTGGAAGTGGAAACCCCGATGATGCAGTTGGTCGCCGGCGGAGCGGCCGCTCGGCCCTTCCGCACCCACCACAACGCCCTCGACCTCGACCTCTTCCTGCGCATCGCGCCCGAGCTCTACCTGAAGCGGCTGGTGGTCGGCGGGCTCGACCGCGTGTTTGAAATCAACCGCAACTTCCGCAATGAGGGCATCTCCAGCCAGCACAACCCCGAATTCACCATGCTTGAGTTCTACCAGGCCTACGCCGACTACCGCGACCTGATGGCCCTGAGCGAAGAGATGTTGACTGGGCTCGCCATCCATATCACCGGGGGGACGCGTGTCACCTTCCAGGAGCACGCCGTGGACTTCGCCCGCTGGCAACGCCTTACCCTGCGCGAAGCCGTCTGCCAGTACTGGCCTGCAGGCGACAAACCCACGCCGGAAGAGTTTGACCTCAGTCACCGGGAGCGCGTTGCCACACGCGTCCGCCAGTACAACGCCTGGGCCGAGCGTGCTGGTGCGACCCCGCTGACGACTTCGGTGACCTCTGAGCCGGGCGTCCTCCTGGCCCACCTGTTCGAAGCAGTAACGGACGGCAAGCTCATCCAGCCGACGCTGGTCTCCGAGTTTCCCGCTGCCGTCTCACCGCTCGCCAAGACCTGCGACGCCGAGCCCGCGTGGGCCGAGCGGTTTGAGGTTTTCGCTGGTGGGCTCGAGCTCGGCAACGGCTACAGCGAGATCAACGACCCCGAGGAGCAGCACCAGCGTTTCCTCGAGCAGGCCCGGCTGCGCGCCGCCGGAGTCGAAGAGGCTCAGGCCGTGGACGAAGACTACGTGCGCGCACTCGCCTACGGGATGCCGCCGGCAGCCGGCGAGGGCATCGGTATCGACCGCCTGACCATGCTGCTGACCAACTCGCGCTCCATCCGCGAGGTCATTCTCTTCCCGCTCCTGCGCCCGGTGCGCCCGCCGTCAGAGGAAGCTGCTCCCGGCGGGGAAGAGAACACCTCGTAGAGGGCGGTGGCGATGGGCTTCGAATGGCTTGTGGCCTGGCGCTACCTGCGCGCCAAGCGCCGCCGCGGCTTTCTCTCCCTCATCACCTGGATTGCCGTTGCCGGCGTCGCCGCGGGCGTGGCGTCGCTCGTCCTGGCGCTGGCGATCAACGCCGGCTTTCGGAAAACCTTCGAGGAGCGCCTCTTGGGTTCGACTTCGCACTTGAGCGTCACGCTCAAGGATGCGAGCGGCATCCGCAACTACCGCGACCTCTCTGCCCGCCTGGCCGGACTCCCCGGCGTGACCTCGGTTTCGCCGGCCCTCTATGAAACCGTGCTGATTTCCAGCGGCTCTCGCGCCCAGGGCATCGTGCTCAAGGGAATCGACCCGGATCAGGCCCACGAGTGGACGAGTTTTCTCGCGCTGCTCCCCGAGGGCTCGGCCGAGCCGCTCCGTGTGGAGGCCGCTACACCGCCGCTCCTCATCGGCCGGGAGCTCGCCACCCGCCTCGGCGCCTTCGTCGAC
>JACQTG010000015.1 GCA_016210895.1 Acidobacteriota bacterium | reverse complement strand
GTTGTACCACAGGCAGCGAGTTTCGAGGCACAGATTGCCGCCCAGCGTGCCCATATTGCGCAGCGGCGGGCTGGCGATGCTGGCCGCCGCTTGCGCCAGAACCGGATAATGCTCCCGCACGACATCCGAGGCGGCAATGGCGGTGATGGTCGTGAGCGCTCCCAGGCGCAAGCCTTGCTGGGGATCGAAGGAAAGGTCCCTCAGCTCGGCGAGCCCTTTGAGGTCAATCAAGGCGCGGGGCGCAAAAAGCTTCATCTGGAGGTTGGGCACTACATCGGTTCCGCCCGCGATCAGCATGGCCTCCGGGCCGTGGGCGGCAAGCTGTGAGAGCGCCTGCTCCACGGTATCCGGGCGCAACACGGAAAAGGCAGGCATGCTCATCGCTTATCTCCGCGCCCGATTCGGGCGCGCTCGTTGCTCCCCGCTTTCTTCTCTTTGTCCTTCAGCGCGCGCAGGATTTTTTCGGGCGTAATGGGCAGGGAGGTGATGCGGACGCCCACGGCGTCGTAGATGGCATTCGCCACCGCCGGAATCACCGCTGCCAGCGAACCCTCCCCGGCTTCTTTGGCTCCGAGCGGCCCCTCCGGGTCGATGCTCTCGACCAAGATGGTATCGATTTCTGGGGATTCCAAGGTGCTGGGCGACTTGTACTCGAGGATCGAGGGATTCATCAGTCGGCCGCGGTTCCAGATCATCTCTTCTTGTAAGGCTTGGCCCAGGCCCATCGAGATGGAACCCTGGATCTGTCCTTCAACCGTCATCGGATTGATGGCGCGGCCACAGTCGTGGGCGACCGTGACGCGCTCGACGCGCACCTGCCCGGTCTCCACGTCCACACGCACCTCGGCTACCTGCGCGCTGTAGCTGTAGGAAGGCGAAGGCCCTACGCCGGCGCCTTTGAACTTGCCTCCGCGAGATTCTTCGGGTGGCACGTAGCTTCCTTCGACGCTCAGGCGTTCCGCGCCGTTCAACGCGAGCGCGACGGCCCTCTCAAACGCAAGCCTTCGCTTCGGCGCGGTTGAAAGGAAGATGCCGGCGTCGCGCGCGCGTAAATCTTCTGGGGAAACCTTCCACGCCCGCGCTACCGCCTCGAAAACTTGCCGCTTGAGTTGGCGAGCTGCGTCCAGGCAGGCGTTGCCGGCCATAAAGGTGACACGGCTGGAGTAACTCCCTAGGTCTACCGGCGTGCGGGCCGTGTCGGCCGCGACGAGCTGAATCCGCTCCGGCGGCAGGCCAAGTTCTTCCGCCACTAACTGAACCTGGATCGTGTCCGAGCCCTGACCGATCTCCGCCGCCCCGGTGAACACGCACACGCTGCCATCGGCCGCGGCCTCGATACGCACCGTCGTGTGCGGCATCGTGGAGCGAATGATGGGATTGGCGGCACCCGAAACGTAGTGGCTGCCGGCTAGGCCGATGCCGCGGCCGTAGGGCAGTTTTCCCTTCTTCTCCTGCCAGCGCGATTTCTCGACCACCCGGCGCAGGCATTCGGGATAGCCATAGCTCGTAACGCGCAATTGGTTGACCGTGAGGCACGGCGGCTGGAGCAGGTTGCGAACGCGCAGCTCGGCCGGGTCAATCCCCAGCACATGGGCGATGATGTCGAGCTGCGACTCAAAGGCAAAGCGCGTGTTTACCGTTCCGTGTCCGCGCATGGCGCCGCAGGCGGGCTTGTTGGTCAGGACTCGACAGCCATCGAACTTGACATTGCGGATGTCATACATCGCCCCCAGCAACTGGCCGCTGTAGAGGATGGTCACCGGACCATAGCCGCAGTACGCCCCGCCGTCTTGGATAATCCGCGCTTCGACGGCGGTAATCTTTCCCTCGCGCGTTGCGCCTGTCTTCAAATCAACAATCTGAATCGGCCGGCCGCGGTGCGCATAGAAAACTTCCTCCCGCGTGTAAGTGATCTTGACCGGACGGCCCGCTTTCCGCGCGAGCACGGCCGCTTGCACTTCCAGCGGAATCACTTCGCTCTTGCCGCCAAAACCACCCCCGATGAGGGGCTTGATCACGCGCACGTTTTCGAGGGGCAACTCGAGCACATTCGCCACCGTGCGCTGCACATAGTAGGGAACCTGAGTCGAGGACCACAGGGTAATGCCGCCATCCTGGTAATGCGCCAACGTCGCATGCGGTTCCATCGCCGCATGCGTGACTTCCGCACAGTAGAAACTGTCCTGGCGAATCAAGTCGGCCTGCGCAAAGCCTTCCTCGACGTTGCCAAAGTGGTGGTGGTATTCCTTCTCGATGTTGTGCGGCCTGTCGTCGTGGATCAGGTCGCGCTCCGCCTGCATGCTCGTGAGCGGATCGAAATAGGCGGGCAGCGGCTCACAGTCGACCGCAATCAGTTCGAGGGCACGCTCGGCGATTTCCTCCGACTCGGCCGCCACACCGGCCACGGCGTCGCCGAGGTAGCGCACTTTGTCGAGCGCAAAGGCAGTCTCATCGTGCCCGATGGGAAGAATCCCGTACTTGTTGGGGAATTCCGGCCCGGTCACGACCGCCGCCACCCCCGGCAAGGCTTCAGCCTTCGAGCCATCAATCCGGCGGATACGGGCGTGCGGATGAGGGCTGCGAAGGATCTTGCCAACCAACATACCCGGCAGCACGAGGTCGTCAGCATAAAGCCCACGGCCCGTGACCTTTTCCGGGCCGTCGCGCATCGGCAGGCGCTTGCCCACCACGGCAAAATCAGCCACGGCCAGCTCCTATGCCCACGTCTTGGGCCGGCGCTCCTTGTAGCCTGCGGATGGCATGCTCGATGGAGGCGTAAATCTGCGTGTAGCCAGTGCACCGGCAGAGATTGCCGGCCAGAGCCTCGGCGATTTCCTCGCGGGTCGGGTTGGGATTGTGCGCCAGCAGCGCCTTGGCGACGAGGATAATCCCCGGCGTGCAGTAGCCGCACTGCGCGCCGCCTTCGACGCAGAAACCCTCCTGCAGCGGGTCCAACTCGTCGCCGTGCGCTAGCCCCTCAATCGTCGTGATTCGCGCATCCTGATAGGAGACCGCCAGCATCACGCAGGAGAGCATCGGCGTGCCATCGACGAGCACCGTGCAGCAACCGCAACTGGAATCATCGCAGCCCCGCTTGGTGCCGGTCAGCCGCAGATCTTCCCGAAGGACGTCCAACAGGAGCCGGTTCGGCGGCACCTCGAGCTCGTACTGCGTTTCGTTGACGCACAGTTGAATCCGCTCTTTTTCCAT
>JACQTG010000142.1 GCA_016210895.1 Acidobacteriota bacterium | reverse complement strand
CTACATCGTTGAGATGTTTACCCGTAATCCCCAGATGCGCCCGTATTAGCTCCCATGCCGGCAACCCGACCGGTTACCTCGCTAACCCCGATTCTCCTCGACCGGATCCGGCGCGACGGTTGCATTACGTTTGCCGCCTTCATGAAAGCCTGCCTCTATGATTCCGAACACGGCTACTACTCCCGCCAACGTGCGAAGGCTGTGGAGGATTACTACACGAGCCCTGAGGTGCACTCCATTTTCGGGCGGCTGCTGGCGCGCCAGTTTCACGAGATGTGGGAGTTGCTGGGCTGTCCGGCTCAATTTGACTTGGTGGAATTCGGCGCGGGAAATGGAACTCTGGCTGCCTCGGTGCTCGGTTGGATTGAGCAGAATAGCCCCCAGTTGGCTCGGGCCACACGGGTCGTGCTCGTCGAGCGGAGCGATTCTCTGCGCGCGCAGGGCGAAAAGAATCTTGAACGCGGCACCTCCCTTCCCATCCGCTGGATGGGCAGGCTGCCGAGCGGTTCGTTCACTGGGTGCTTCTATTCAAACGAATTTGTGGACGCATTGCCGGTTCATCGGGTGGTCCAGCGCGCGGGTGGCTTGCGCGAAATCTTTGTAGCCGCCCGTGGCGACGAGTTGGTGACGGAGGAAGGGGAGCTTTCCTCGCCGGCGTTGGCCGACTATCTGGCTCGCTATGCTACCCCGTTGGCCATCGGGCAGGAGGCTGAGGTGAATCTGCTCGCGCTGCCTTGGCTCGAAAAGGTAGCGCGAGAGCTGTCACGGGGATTCTTATTGACGATTGATTACGGTCACGTGGCGGCAGAACTCTATAGCGTCGTGCGGCCTGCGGGGACATTACTCGCCTATCGTGCACATCGGGTGAGTGAGGACGTCCTGGCCTGGCCGGGCGCGCAAGACCTGACCGCTCACGTCAACTTCACCGCGCTCATCGAGCACGGGCGCCGGATTGGGCTGCTGCCCTTGGGCTTCACCAGCCAGGCCAAGTTTCTCTTGGCGCTGGGGCGGGGCAATGAGTTCGCCGATCTCTCTGTCACGGGCGCCACCGAGGCGGAGCGCTATCAGGCTCGGCTCCGCCTGAAGCAGCTGATCTACCCGGAAGGAATGGGCGAGACGTTCAAGGTGCTGATCCAAGCCAAAGGACTGACGGGAGCTTCCCTGACGGGGCTGAAAGAAGTCTGAGAGGTTTCTAGCGGATGGGAATCGTGCGCTCGGCGCGGCGGTACGGTTCGCTCAGATATTTCTCCGCTTCGGCTTGCGCGCCGGCCGTATCGTCACCACTTTCGATGGCGCGTCGATACTCGTTCAGCGCCCGTTCGCGCTGTCCCGTCAGGTCGAAAATCTTTCCCAGGAAGATGTGGCTCCAGACAACGGTCCAGGCGGGTTCTTTGTCACCGTTGATGGCTTCGCGGAAGGCGTTGGCTGCGGCCTGGTAGTTGCGCTGCTCGAAGAAGGTTTCTCCCATCCGGTAGTGGGCGAGGGAGCTGGTTCGGCGGACTTCGAGCGCCTTCTGGTATTCGCGGATGGCTTCCAGGTATTCGCCTTGCTCGAAGCGGCTCTCGCCGCGGGCGATGGCCACGCGAATCCGCAACGCGTCGGTGTAGTGCAGGACGTTGTGGTTGGGATCGATGCGAATACCGCCGGAGAGCGGTTTTCCGAAAGTATCAATGGAGAAGTCGGAGACTTGGCCGGCAACTTCGATGCGAGCCGTCTCGGGCGGCCCTTCGGTCTCGACGCGGACGTCGAGCGGCATACGAAAGACCTCGAGTTCGTGGCGTATTTGCCCGCCGATGCGGAAGCCCTTCTGGGTCCGATAGACGACATATTCGAGTTTGAATTCGGGGATGCCGGTCGAGCGCAGCCACTCGCCGAAGAAATAGTCAAGGGGTTGGCTGCTGACTTCCTCGGCCAGGCGCTCGAAGTCAGCGATGCGCGCGGAGCGGCCGGCGAAGCGTTCGGCATAGGATTTCAGCACACGCAAGAAGGTTTCATCGCCGAGAACGAAGCGAAGCATATGAACTACCATTGCCCCTTTGTCCCGCACCACGGAACGGAACTGGGGCGAGAACGGTTCGAGTTGATCGGCATTGGCGATGGGTGCCGCGGATTCTTCGATGAGCGCGCCGATGGTCAAGTCTTCGAGCACCTGGCGAAATGCCTGGTCATCGGCGGTGTGCTCGACGTAGAGAGCTTCGCTGTAGCGGGCCAGGCCTTCGTCCAGCCAGGCGTCGCTCACCGTAGCCGGGCTGGTGCGGAAGGCCCACCACTGTCGCACGGCTTCGCGCGCCAGCAAGCGATAGTTCGGCTGGCTCGTCCACTGCCGCGCGGGCAGCAGGAGCAGGCTGGGAGCAGAATAGGCATCCAAATTGTCATCGGGGATTTCGGCCACAGCGAGCTCGGCCTGGGCGAGTGGCCCGAACTTCTCGGAGAAGAAAACCAGAACCTTGCCCAGCGTCTCGGCGTAGGTCGGGGCCACCGAGCCGGGAATCGTCCGCAGCCACAAGGTGATCGGCACACCCTCTCCGCTGAGGGAGATTTTCTCGTACTTGCCGACGACAAGGGTTCCGAAGCGGTTGGACTCGGTCGAAGTGAAGACAAACTGCTCACGACCGTCATCGAGCCGCCGCGTGGTGGGGGACGAGTTCGAGGTCAGTGCGGTTTCACCGGCCGGGACGGTTACGCGCAATTCCATGGTGAAGCGGTCCCAGGGATTGCCCGTCTGGGGAAACCACTGCGCCGGGTGCGTCAAATAGGTGGCTCCGGGAGCGATGCGTGCCAGCAGCGGGCCACTCTCCGGACGAAGCGCCGGGTCGAACCGGCCTTCATATTCGACCGTGAGCTGGAGCGGTTGCTGGGCGCGGAGCGGTTCGGCCAGCGTCACTTGCAGGCCTCCTCCCGGCAGCGCCTCAAAGACGAGTGGTTTCCCCTTCGCGTCGAGCACGCGCTCGACTCTCAGGTTTCGATTCAGGGTCAATCGCAAAGCCGCAATGGGTTCTTGGGTGAGAAGAGTGAGCTGTGCCTGGGCCCGCAACTGGTGCACTTCCGGCAGCAACTCGGCGTCAATCACGTAGTGCTGTGCATCGATGGCCGCGAGCGCCGGCGTTGTCAACAGCAGGCACACGAGCAGGAAGGCAGGCCGTCCAACTGTGTGAGGCGAACAATCGAGCGGATGACTTGAAGATGGCATATAACCTCTACGGTTGAACTGGAGTCGCCGTTGGCTGTCCGAGCAGAGAGAGCACAGCACGGCTGGCGCGTTCGATCGCACCCGGCGGCCCCAAGCGGGCACGAATGGCGCGCAGTTCACGCTTCATCGTCTCTCGCGCATTTGCGTCCTCGAGCAAGCGATTCACTTCCTCGGCCACACGAGTGGGTGTGAACTCGTTCTGCACGAGTTCTGGGACGACACGCCTTTCCGCGATGAGGTTGACCATACTGTAATACGGGGTCCGCACGAGCGGGCGACCCAGCCACCAGGTGAGTCGTGCCACCCGATAGATGACGACGAAGGGAGTCTCCACGAGCGCCGCCTCGACCGTCGCCGTGCCACTGGAGACCACGGCTACTTGGCTGGCCGCCATGGCATTCTGAACAGGGCCTTCGACTCTACGTATCTCCACATCGCCACGCAGGTGGCGCTCGATGAGCTCCTTTTCCACGGTGGACGCGCGGACAAGAACAAACTGGACAGGATGTTTCTCCTGGAGCCGTCGGGCTGCAGCCAGAAGCACGGGCAGGTGACGCACGACTTCCTGGTTGCGACTGCCGGGCAGCAGGCAGACGAGGGGCCGGCGGGGATCGAGGTGGTACTGAAGGCAAAACTGTTCTCGTGTCATCGTTGGCGCCGCCCTGTCCACCAGTGGATGCCCCACGTACTCAACCTCGACGCGTGCACGCTGATAGATGTCTTCCTCAAAGGGAAAGATGCACAAGACTTTGCGAACGTACCGCTGGAAGCTGCGCAGCCGGCCCGAACGCCAAGCCCAGATCTGCGGCGCGATAAAGTAGACGACTTGGATGCCGCGGCGGTGGAGCTGGCGGGCCAAGCGCAAGTTGAAATCCGGAAAGTCGACCAACACCGCCAGCCGCGGCTTTCGCCGGTCGACTTCTGTGAGCAGTTTGCGGAACACACGATAGATGCGCGGCAGATGCGCCAGGACTTCGAACAGGCCAAGGACAGTGACGGCACGTGCGTGTTCCACCAGCTCCACGCCGGCATCGGCTAGCGCATCACCCCCAAGCCCAAACCAGGTCACCGGATACTGCTGCGAGACGTTGCGCACCAACGCCGCCGCGTGCAGGTCGCCGGAGGCTTCGCCGGCGACGATCAAGGCCGATGCCGGAGCCATCATAACAGCAAGCTGCCCGCGCTCAGTCGTCGGCGACCGCCAGTTCTTGGTCGCGATACTGGAGTTGATAGAGCTTGTAGTAGATCCCTCGCTGCGCCAACAGTTCCTGGTGTGTCCCCATCTCGCGGAGTCTTCCCTTGTGCAGCACGAGAATCTTGTCCGCCCGCTGCACGGTCGAGAGGCGGTGCGCGATGACGATGGATGTGCGGCCCTCCACCAACCGCTCCAGTGCCGCGCGAATCTGAAACTCCGTCTGCGTGTCCACGCTCGAGGTTGCTTCGTCGAGAATCAAGATTTGCGGGTCGTGAGCGAGTGCCCGGGCGAAGGAAATGAGCTGCTTCTGCCCGACCGAGAGGGTGGCGCCGCGCTCGCGCACTTCGTGCTTGAGTCCGTCGGGCAAGCTGGCCACGAAGCCATGCAGGTTGACGTGTGCCAGCGCTCGCTCGACCGCTTCATCGGGCATGCGGTCGGTCCCCAGGCGCACGTTGCTCGCCAGCGTGCCCGAAAACAGGAAAGGGTCTTGGAGGACGATGCCGAAGTTCTGCCGAAGGGCATGCAGGTCGAGGTTTCGGATGTCCTCGCCGTCGAGCACGATTTGGCCGCGCCGGACATCGTAGAAGCGGAGGAGGAGATTGGTCAGGGTAGTCTTGCCGGCGCCCGTATGGCCGACGATGGCGACCATCTCGCCCGGCTCAATGACGAAATTGATGTCTTGCAGCACCCATTCTTCGTCCCGGTAGGCGAACCAGAGGTTGCGGAATTCCACCCGTCCTTGCGCGCTCGGGATCCGCGTGGGCTGCGCCGGCGAGGTAATCGTAATCTCGGCATCCAGCAGCTTGAAAATGCGCTCTGCGCTAGCCATGGCCGACTGGAGGATGTTGTACTTTTCGCTCAAGTCCATGATGGGACGGAAGAAGCGCTGGGCGTAGAGAATGAAGGCCACCAGCGTCCCCGCCGTGGCGCTGGCGCTGACGCCCCGCGCCACGCCTTCCAGCACCTGGAGGCCGCCAAACCAGATAGTCAGGGCGATAGCAATAGCGGAAAGAATTTCCACCGCCGGATAGAACCAGGCGTGGGCGAGGATGGCATCCTTGAAAGCGAGCATATGATCGCGGTTTACGCGGTCAAACTGGCTCGACGCCCGGCGCTCGCGATTGAAGAGCTGCACCACGCTCATCCCGGTCAAGTGTTCGTTGAGGAAGGCGTTGATGCGGGCGACGGCGATCCGGATGCGGCGGTAGCAGTCGCGGACGAGTTTGCGAAAGACGAGCGTGACAAGCAGGATGAACGGGAGGACGGAGAACGTGAGCAGAGCCAGCTTCCAGTTGAGATAGAGCATCACGGCGACAATTCCGAGCAGGGTAAAGAAGTCGCCAAAAATAGCCACCACGCCCGAGGTGAACATCTCGTTCAGCACATCCACGTCGGTGGTGACCCGGGTGACCAGCCGACCCACCGGGTTGCGGTCGTAGAAGGCGATCGGCAGCCGCTGCAGATGGCCGAAGATTTGCATCCGCAGGTCGTACATCACCCGCTGGCCGGTCATCTGCATCAGGAAGACCTGTGCATACTGAATCAGGAAGGCACCGGCCAGCACCACGAGCAGGACGACAGCCAGCCAGTTCAAGCCCAGCAGCGGGTCAGCCGGCAGTTGGCGCATCACCGTAGCGAGCTTCCCTGCCAGGAGTGGGGCTTCGGGCACGGCGTCCGCGCCGCTCAGATAGCGGTCGACCGCCACTTTGAAGAAGAGAGGGACAGCGACCTGCAAGATGGAATACGAAATGATGAGCGCCACCGCCAGCACCACGGCGCCGCGATAGGGGCGCAGGTAGCGCAACAGTCGCTTCATCAAGCGGCTGTCGTACGCCTTGCCCAGGACTTCTTCTTCGTGGAAGCCCTCGCTCATGCGCGCTCCAGCTCCTCCTCGAGCAACTGCTTCTGGTAGAGGTCGTAGTAGTAGCCGCCCTGAGCGAGCAGTTCTTCGTGGGTGCCTCGTTCCACGACCTCCCCCTCCTTGAGCACAACGATCAGGTCAGCATGGCGCACGGTCGAGACGCGATGGGAGATCAGGATCGTCGTGCGCGCCCGCATCACGCCCGAAAGCCGCCGCAGAATCTTCTCCTCGGTGTAGGTGTCGACACTCGAGAGCGCGTCGTCCAGAACCAGGATGCACGGATCGCGCAGCAGCGCCCGCGAGATCGCCGTCCGTTGCTTCTGGCCACCCGACAAGGTCAAGCCGCGCTCGCCCACCAGCGTGTCGTAGCCTCGCGGGAATTCTTGAACATCTTCGGCCAAGCCTGCGATGGTGGCGGCTTCCCGGATCTTCTCGTCGGAGGCATTCTCCACGCCGAAGGCAATGTTTTCCCGCAGGGTGTCACTGAAGAGAAAAGTCTCCTGCGGCACAAAGCCGATAGCCTGCCGCAACGTCTCCAGGCGGTGCGCCTCGATGGGAATACCGTCAATACGGAGTGTACCGGGCGGCGGGTCGTAGAGCCGTGGCAGCAAACTGATCAGGGTGCTCTTGCCCGACCCGGTCGGGCCTACAATGGCCACGGTTTGGCCCGCGGCAATCTTCAGGTTGAGGTTGCGCAATACGGGAACGCCGTTGTAGCGGAAGCTGAGGTTGCGGAACTCGATCTCGCCCCGGATTTCGGAGGGCGCTCCGGTTGTCGCTCGGTCAAGGATGGCGGGTTCCGTGGTCAGCAAGTGGTCGATGCGACCCATCGAAGCGGCGCCGCGCTCGAAAAGGTTGACCACCCAGCCCAGGGCGATCATGGGCCAAGTCAGGAACAGCATGTATTGCGTGAACGCCACAAACGCCCCGAGCGTGATCCGGCCGTCGAGCACCGACCGGCCGCCCAGCCACAACACCAGAAGGAAGGCGACTCCCAACAGAGCTTCCAGGCAAGGCCAGAACAACCCCTGCACGACAATCAGGCGCTTGTTCTCCTCGATGAATTCGCGGTTCAGGCGGTCGAAGGCGCGCTGCTCCGGCTTTTCCTGGCAGAAGGCGCGCAGCAGCCGCACGCCGGCCAAATTCTCCTGCACCCGCGCCGTCAGCTCGGAGAATTTGGCCTGGATGCGCTCGGACCGTTCGTGAATGAGCTGGCCAAAACGTTTGACCGCATAAGACACAATCGGGACGGGCACGAGCACGCAGAGCGTCAACCGCCAATCCAGGTAAACCATCCAGGCTATTGCGAGCGGGAAGGCGATCAAGGCGTTGGCGGAATACATGATTCCCGGCCCCAGCACCATGCGGACGTAGCACAGGTCGCTCGTGGAACGGGTCATCAGGTCGCCCGTGCGCTGGCGGCTATAAAAGCTGGAGCTCTGACGGGCGAGGTGCCGGAAGAGGTCGTTGCGCAAGTCGTACTCGATGTCGCGCGAGACGCCGATCAGGATCCAGCGCATCCAGAAGCGGAAGAAGCCCGTAGCCACCGCAATACCCACCAGCAGGAGAGCGAAGGTGAGGAGGCGGTCGCGGGTGAACTCCGTGCGCAGCGCGTCGATGGCGGCCCCCACCACGCGCGGAAAGAGCATCCAGACGACGTTGGTGAGCACGAGCATAAGCGTGCCCACCACCAGCGCGCGCCGGTAACGCGCCAGATAACGCCTCAGCGGACGCAGTTGCTGATAGACGGTTCGAGATCGAAAGGCGCTGAATTCGTCGGTCATAGAGTCCCGGTGAGGGCTTCAGAAAGAATGATTATAAAGGCTCGCTGGCTTCTTGGCTACGGGCTTGCGCGGTGCATGAGGATTTTGTCGAGGGACCGTTCTAGATCGGATTCGCCTTCTGACCAGAGACGCCGCCGCCGAATCGCAAGGTTGGCCCACAGGGCGCGTTCCCAGGCCAGCACGCGGCGGATGTTCTCCAGTGTATGCAGCCGGTAGGCTTCCAACATCTCCGGTTCTTGCAGCGTAAGGGCGAATTCATATTCGGCCCGGGCGGTGAACTGCTCGGGGGTCAGCTCGGCCTGGCTACCATGCAGAATGCCTGCGTGCCCGGTGAAGAGGTGCTCGAGACCCAAAGTGATTTGGACGTGCCCATTCTCGGCAAAGATCCCGTCGTCATACTGTTCGCCTTGAACCAGGAATTCCACCGGGGAAGGACTTTCGCGCCACTTCTCCCGGGCGTCGTAGATCCAGAGGTCCCAGTAGGCGCGCAGCTCGGCGGCACAGTCGGCCTGGAAAAACTCGGCGAGGTGGCTGCTGATTTCTTCCACGGTAAAGAGAACGTCCTGTTCGATTAGGGCCGGCTGAGATGGGTCCAGCGCACGGATGACAGAGGAGCGAAAACCCGGCTCCTGGGGTGAGAGGGGAAATAGGCGAAAGAGTTTCGCGACCTGAGCGATCACGACAGCCGGTGAGCCGTCGTGAAACCACAGGCTGAGGTAGGCGTAGTTGGGCATGGAGAAAGCATCGCTGGGCAGTCGCCGGAATCCGACTCACTCAGAGCTCGCGGCGGCCTTCGAGCGCGCGCTGCAAGGTGACTTCGTCGGCGTACTCCAGGTCGCTGCCCACGGGAATGCCCATGGCAATGCGCGTGACTTTGATGCCCAGCGGCTTGATCAACCGCGAAAGATAAAGGGCCGTCGCTTCCCCTTCCGCATTGGGATTCGTGGCAATAATGATTTCGTCGACAGTGCCGTTCTGCAGCCGCTCCAGCAACCCCTTGACTTTCAGTTGCTCCGGGCCCACGCCCTGCAAGGGCGCGATGACGCCACCCAGCACGTGATAGAGCCCGCCAAACTGGCGCGTCTTCTCGATGTTGACAATATCGTGCGGCTCCTCCACGACGCAGATGAGCTTGCGGTTGCGCGTGGGCGAGCTGCAAAAGGCACACGGGTCTTGATCGGTGATGTTGTTGCACACACTGCACGCGCGCACGGTCTGCTTGGCGTCGCGGATGGCGTCGGCCAGCCGCAGGGCTTCCTCGGTTGGCTGCCGGAGGATGTGAAAGGCCAACCGTTGCGCCGTTTTCTGCCCGACCCCGGGCAGACGTTTCAGCTCGTCCACCAGGCGGGCAATGGGCTGGGCAAATTCCTTCATCGCTTAGAACAAGCCCGGCAGATTGAAGGGTAGCCCACCGGCAAACTGTTTCATTTGGTCGCTGAGTTCCGTGTCCACTTTGCGCGTGGCTCCATTGACAGCGGCCACAATGACGTCTTGCAGCATCTCGCGGTCATTGCTGGCCCAGGCTTCGGGGTCGATGTGCAAGGCCAGGAGCTGCTTCTGCCCGTTCATCTTCACCGTCACCATGCCACCGCCAGCTGAGGCCTCGACCACAATCTCCGACAGCCGCTTCTGCAGTTGCTCCTGGAATTGCCGAACTTGGCTCACCATCTGTTGCAGGTTTTTCATTCTTCACCTTCGGGCCGCCCGGGCGCCACCCCTCCCGAGAGATCTTCCACGCGGATCCTTCCTCCCAGCCGCTGGTAGAGCGCCTGCACGACGGGATGATTGCGGGCGCGCTCTTCCAGATTTGGGACCGCAGGCGGGGCCGCACTCTTGCTCAGCTTGACGCGCACGCGCGCCTTCTGAACGAGCACTTCGCTCAGGATAAGCCCCAGGGTTTCCTGTTGCTTGCTGTCGAGCATCTGCGCCAGGGTTCGGTTTTCGGGCGAGAACCAGAGCACCAGCTCGCTGTTCTCGAACTGCCAGTCGGCGACCTGCTCGACGAACGAGCCCAAGAACTTCGAGCGCGCGTAGACTGCGGCTTTGATCCGTTGGATCTGCTGGGCCGTCAAGCTGCTTGAGGGTGCAGCCGCGGAGGGTGTCGGCGGAACAATCTGGGTGGGCGTCCGCGGCGCGACGCCTGAGGGAGCTGGGTTGGCTTTCGCGGACACGCGTCCCGCGGAAGCAGCCTCGGCCGGGGCTTGGTTGCCGCCGAGTTCCGCCAGCAGCTCCTCCAGCGAAGCCAGCCGTTCAGCTTCAACCATCTTGAGCAGCTCCAGTTCGAGGTGCAGGCGCGGCTGGGGAGACCAACGCAGCTCGCCTTCCGCACGGAGGAGTGTCTGGAAAAAGCGGAGCAGGTCTTCCTCCAGGAACGGTTCAGCGGCCGCCGCCAGGCGCTCGCGCTCGGGCCCCACGGCTTCGGCGAGTTCGCTCTCCGCCCCCGCAATTCGAACCACGAGCAGGTTGCGGACGTGACGCAAGGCTTCGCGGCAGAAGTGCTGCAGGTTGTGCCCTTCGCGAACCAGCTCATCGACCAGCCGCAGGACTTGCTCCGGTGAACGCTCCGCCACCGCACCCATCAGCCGGTCCAGGGCCTCGTGGCTCACCACCCCCAGCAGCTCGCGCACCTGCTCGGCGGTGACTTCTCCGCCACTGTAGGCGATGGCCTGGTCGAGGATGGAGAGGGCATCGCGCAGGCTCCCTTCAGCCGCGCGCGTCATCACCGCCAGTGCCTCGGGCTGGACTCTCACCTTCTCCTCGCGCGCCACGCGCTCCAGCACGCCCAACACCTCGGAGAAGCCGATGCTGCGGAAATGGAAGCTTTGGCAGCGCGAGCGGATGGTGGTGGGAAGTTTCTGGGGTTCGGTGGTGGCGAGAACGAAGAGGACGCGCGGCGGCGGTTCTTCGAGCGTCTTCAGCAGAGCGTTGAACGCCTCCGGGGTGAGCATATGGGCTTCGTCGATGATGAAGACCTTGTAGGGGTCGCGCGCGGGCAGGTAGCGGACGTTCTCCCGCAGCTCGCGAATCTCGTCAATGCCGCGGTTCGAGGCCGCGTCCACTTCGATGACGTCCACGGCTCGGCCTTCGGCGATTTCCCGGCAGGGATCGCACTTGCCGCACGGGGCAACCGTCGGGCCCTTGACGCAGTTGACCGCCTTCGCCAGGATGCGCGCCGTGGTCGTTTTACCGACGCCGCGCATACCGGAAAAAATGTAGGCATGCGCGAGCTGATTTTCCGTGATGGCGTTCTGGAGCGTCTGTACGATGGGGGCTTGCCCGATGACGGCGTCGAAGGTTTGCGGACGATACTTGCGGGCAATTACCTGATAGGTCATCGTGCAGGCACCCTCGCCACGAGAGCAGGGATCAGACCCCGGGTTGTCTGCAACACACCGGGTGACTCGCTACCGTTGCTTCCTTCCGGACCTGGCGGGGTTGGCGAGGCTCGGTCGCGAAGAGCCCGAAGTCTGATCCGAATTCCGAGTCCAGTGACATCCTAACACGCACCCCCTACG
>JACQTG010000141.1 GCA_016210895.1 Acidobacteriota bacterium | reverse complement strand
GTCTGAGTGGACGGCCTTTGGCGCGCGCGCTCTGGTTTGCTTCAGACCAGATATTCACCTCGTGAAAGATGAGCGAGATCCCGACCAACTCCCAGTACACCCCGGCGCGCGTGATGTCGGAGATGGTGGAGCCGTTCGAGGTGCGCACACGGCTCACCGGCGAGACCTATCGCGTGCGCTTCTCGCACCTGTGGGTGGCGATTTCCCTCCGGCACAGCGACACGGTGGACTGCAAGTTTCTGGTGAACGGACGCGGGGTGATCGTGGCGCTGGCGCATCCGGGCTATGTCGCGTTTCGCGAGCGCACCGGGCAGCATCTGAGCGACCCGGAAGCGGCGCAAGTTGCCGCCGCCTACCTGCGCGACGCCCTGGAAGACGACCGCGTGGGCGACCGCACCATCCTCTACCTGCCGCCCGAGGAAGTCCTGGCCTGGGCGGAAAGGCTCGGCTTCCTCTCGACCCGCGAGTAAAGTACTTTATGGAATAAAGGTTCCGCCATACCCTGCCAAGAGAAAACAATCTAGGCGTCGGAGAGGCTTTCGTCGAAGTCCGGGCCTTCCGCGCGTTCTTCGGGCTCGAAGATCAAGCCACAGTCGAGGCATTCGAGGTAGGTGGCGGCGTCATCCTGAGCGATGAGCTGCGTGCGCGCGTGCCGACAGGGACCGGCCATCGGCGGCCTCAGTGGGCGCGGGAGAAGTGCTCGTGGACGATGCGCCAGCTCGCGCGTTGGCGGCGGAAGACGTGGGTGCCGCGGCCGCGCACGCTGCGGCCACGACCCAGCGCGACGGTCCAGTAGAAGGTGGCGATGGCGATATCGTCGAAAACCTGCACGCGGAGCTGCGCGATGCGGTAGCGCAGCGGGCGGCCGCGCCGGAAGTAGTACCGGAAGGTGTTGGCCAGGGCGCGGCGCCCGCGGATGCGGGCATGGCGGGTAGAAGAGAAGCCCACAAAGCCGGGATCAAAATCTTGGAGGACGCGCGGGAGGTGGCGGGCATTGACATCGCGCACCTGCCGACGCTCGAGCTTGAGAATGTCCTGTTTGATGCTCATTGAATCCCTCCCCGTGCTCCAATCATAGCACGCTTGGCTCGAGGTAGCGGGCCAGACGGGGATGGCGCAGGCCATCGCGGCGGATGAAATAGATGACAGCGAAGAAGCAGAGCGCGCCGACGATTTGCGCCGCGAGCGCCAGGTGGAGCCCGGCGAGCAGGTCGTAGCGGTCGGCCACTTGGCCGCTAACGAGCGGCGCCCAAGTGGTGGCAAAGAAATTGACGAAAAAGTAGTAGAGGCCGACCGCGGTGGCATGCGCGCGGGCCGGGGTGAGGTCGTGCATGGTGGCGGTGAGCGGCCCGTGATACCAGGTCATAAAGAAACTGCCGAGAAAAAACAGCACGAGAAACGTCGCCTTGCTCGGGGTATGGAAGGAAATGTAGAGCAAAGGGGCAGCCGTCAGGAAACCAATGCCGATGATGAGCACGCGCCCCCAGGCAAAGCGGCGCGCCAGGCGGTCGGCCAGGGCGGCCCCGGTCATCACCCCCAAGACGCCCGCCAGCGTCAGCGTGCCGCCCAGAATCAGGCCGGCCTCGCGGAGCCGAAAGCCCTTGTAGGCAGTGACGAACGTGGGTCCCCAGAAAATGTACACCCAGGCGGCGAAGGTAATGAACCAGCCACCGATCAGGACCATCATATAGGCGGGGACGCGCAAGAGGTCGCGCAGCGGAATGGGCATGTCGCGACGCGCCCCGGGCGGCTCGGGCAGGCGAAGAATGGTGAGCGCAAGCAGGAGTCCGGGAACACCCACGATGAAGAAGGCGGGCCGCCAGCCCACCCACTCGGCCAGGATGCCGCCCAGGGCCAGGCCCATCGCGCCGCCAATGAACATCCCCAGGTCGAAGACGCCCTGCACGCGGGCACGGACTTCGCGAAGGAAGGTGCCAGTGATGATGGCTGTGGCCGCCGGGGCGTAAGCCGCTTCCCCCAGCCCGACCAGCGCCCGAACCGCAAGCAGCGAGCGAAAGGAAGGCACGAGCCCACTCAGAAAGGTCATCGCACTCCAGAAGAAGACGCCGTAACTGATCACCTTTTTCCGCGAGATGCGGTCGGCAAGAACACCCAGGGGTAGGGTGCAGAGGGAATGCACGATGCTGAACACGGTTCCGAGGAGAGACACCTGGGCATAGGTGAGGGCAAAATCCGCCTGAATGAGAGGAACGAGGGTGAAAATAATCTCCCGGTCAACGTAGTTGACGAAGTTCACCAAGGTCAGGATGAGGAGGACTTTTTTCTGGTAGCCGGTGAAGGAAGGAAACGCCATCGGTCTCGTCAGCTTCCGGGGGCTCCCCGTGGAACCCTGCGCTGGCAGAAATCCTGCTTGATTAGCTTAGACAGCGGAAACATAATCTGCCGTTCGATGGAAGTGATGGCCTCGATGCGCACGCGCGAGACCCGCTTGCGCCGCGCGTAGCGACTGCCTAGCCCCGTGGTCATCGGCGGTGGCCATTATAGTCAGGAGCCCCAATCGGGCAAGCCCGAGGCGGGCAAGCCGGAACGCGCAAGAAGGGGAGAGTCCTGAAGGATCTGATGCCACGCTTCAGTGTCTGGCCGTGGTTTCTGTTTGCGCTCCTGCTCTATCTCACCTATCGTATCTTTGCGCCCTTTCTCGTACCCATCGCTTGGGCGACGGTGCTGGCGGTTTTGTTTTTCCCCTTGCATCGGCGAATCCGGAAGAAGATTCCCCGCCCGAACCTGGCGGCGCTGGCTACGGTGCTGCTGGTCACGGTCATCATCATCCTGCCGGCCGTGCTGGTGACGAGCAGTTTCGCCACCGAGGGCATCGAGGCGCTGGGGAAGTTCCGGGACAAAGTGCGCTCGGGCCAACTGCCGGCCGTGGACTGGTTACGGGAGCGGCTGCCAATGGAGCCCGTGACCGCCTGGCTGGCTACGCAGGCCGAGGTGGACGAGGAGGAGCTGCGCGACCTGGCCGTGAAACACCTGGAGCGGGTGGCAGGCTTCATTGCCGGCAAGGCCACGGCACTGGCGCGCAATGTGGCCGTGTTTGTCCTGGAGCTGCTGGTGACCATCTTCGTGACCTTTTACCTTCTGCGCGACGGGCCCGCGGCGCTGGAGCGCTTGCGCAACATCCTGCCGGTGAGCCCGGCGCAACGCGACCGGCTGTTCCACACCGCCCACGACGTGCTCTACGCCAGCGTCTACTCCAGCCTGCTCATCGCCACGGTCCAAGGTATGCTGGGCGGGCTGCTGTTCTGGATCCTGGGCATCAGTTCCCCGGTCTTCTGGGGCGTGGTGATGGGCTTTTTCTCCCTGCTGCCGCTGGTGGGGGCCTGGGTGGTGTGGTTGCCGGCAGCGCTATTCTTGCTCCTGGAAGGCGAGGTGGCGCGCGCCATCATCCTGGTGGTGGTGGGCGCACTGGTCATTGGGCTGGTGGACAACCTAGCGCGGCCGTGGCTAATCAGCGGGCGCGTGCAGCTCAATGGCTTGCTCGTGTTCATCGGTGTATTGGGCGGCATCGCCGCCTTCGGCCCGGTGGGCCTGGTGCTGGGGCCGCTGATCATGGCGATTGGGCTGGCGATTCTCGACGCCTACACGGCGCCGGAACCCGCTGTGTCGGTGCCCGAGGCGACCGCCCCAGGCAGCTAGAAAGCCACGTTTGCGGAAGGGCCAAAATTGGTAGGATGGAGAGGGGAGGGT
>JACQTG010000014.1 GCA_016210895.1 Acidobacteriota bacterium | reverse complement strand
GCCCCGCATAGCGCTTAAGGCGCGCTCGATGCCGGCAGCATCCACATCGTAATGCGTCACCATCCGCATCGTCTTGGGATCGATGCCGTTGGCCAGCACATCGTGGTCTTTGAGCCGCGCGGAAATCTCCTGGCTCGTCAGTCCGGTGCCCGACACATCGAAGATGAGGATGTTGGTCTCGACAGTTTTCGGATCCAGCTTGATTCCGGGCAGCGCCGCCAGCCCCTCGGCCAGCGTGCGCGCGTTCTGGTGGTCGCGCAGCAGCAGCGGCGGCGATTTCTCCAGCGCCACCAGCCCGGCGGCGGCCAGCACACCGGCCTGGCGCATTCCCCCGCCGAACATCTTCCGATAGACGCGTGCCTTGTCGATAAAGGCGCGGCTGCCGACCAGCATCGAGCCCACCGGTGCCCCCAGGCCCTTCGACAGGCAGAACATGATGGAGTCCACGTTGCGGGTCAGCTCGGCCACCGACTTGCCCAGCGCGGTGGCGGCGTTGAAGATGCGCGCGCCGTCAAGATGCACCGGTAGGCCACGTGCGTGGGCTTGCCCGCAGATTTCCTCCTGCACCGCAGGTGGCAGAACGACGCCGCCGGCGACGTTGTGCGTGTTTTCGAGCGAAATCAGCCCAGTTTGCGCCCGGTAGTAGACCTGGGGACGAATGGCTGGCTCGATGTGCTTCCAGGTCAGGATTCCGTCTTCGGCGTGCACCGGCCGTGCCAGGCAGCCGGCAATGGCCGCCAGGGCTGCCATCTCAAAGTTGTAGATGTGGCCGCGCGATTCGCAGATGACCTCGTTGCCGTGGTCGCAGTGGATGCGGATGGCGATCAGGTTGCCCATCGAGCCCGAAGGGACAAACAGAGCCGCTTCGCGCTCGAATATGTCCGCCGCGCGCGCTTCCAGGCGATTGACGGTGGGGTCCTCGCCGTAGACATCGTCGCCGACTTCGGCCTCGGCCATCGCCCGGCGCATCTCCGGCGTGGGCTTGGTTACCGTGTCGCTGCGCAGGTCGACGGGCTGGTCGAGCCGGCGTTCACGCATCGCGCCCGGGATGGGTTCCGCAGAAGTCCTAGCTTGCACCGTTCACCTCAACACGAATTCCTGGGGACCGCAGCGCGGCGGGCTAGTCCCGCAGAATCTTTACCTTCACCTCGCGCTTGCGTGGGCCGTCAAACTCGCAGAAGAAGATGCCCTGCCAGCGGCCCAGGGCCAATCGGCCGCCTTCAAGGGGAATCGTCTGCGACGTGCCCACCAGCGCCGCCTTGACGTGCGAGTCGGCGTTTCCCTCGAAATGCTTGTAGGTAGCCGCGCGAGGTGCCAGCCGCTCGAGCACGTCGGCAATGTCAACCGCCACATCCGGGTCGTCGTTCTCGTTGACCAGAATGCCCGCCGTGGTGTGGGGCACGTAGAGGCAACAGAGCCCACTCTCGACACCGGCCGCGGCCACCAGGCCCGCCACCTCGGCGGTGATGTCCTTGAGCTCGGTGCGGGCTCGCGTCTCGACACGCAGGGTGTGAAGCGCGTGGCTCATCCGACCGCTGGTGGCTGAACCGCTTCCCTGCTGCCCCATTTCGTCCCCGTGCCTCGTCTGGGTCATTCCGGATTTTTCCCGCATCCTACCACAGGGTCAAGCGCCAGGCGAGTCTCACCGCTCCAGATAGATTACCTTGTGATCCCGGCAGGGGATCTGAATCTCCGCCGAGAGCCGCGGCACCAGCTCAAGACCGTAGCGGGCGAGAAACGAGAAACAGTTGACCGTGCGCTCTTGCAGGGCGTTCTCCGGATAGAGCGTGTCGCAGAGTCTGTCCAGATGGCGCGCCAGGAGCTCGCTCCGAGCCGCATAGGCACGCGCAGCTTTCCCCTCCAGTTTGTGAAACTGGTAGAGCATCTTCCGGCGGACCGTCTCAACCGCGCCCGCCAGTGTGGCATCTACCCGGGCTACCCGGGGCCCGGTCTCATCGAGTAGCTTCTGGAGCTTCCGTTCCTGGACTTCCAGTCGGCGCTGGAGGTCGCGGGGAAGCGTCGCGCGCGCCATCTGCTCGAACACCTGGCGCCGAGGTCGAAATAGCTCGCGCGGCTCGAGACCATACTTGCGTAACAGACGCTCCGTCGGACGGTCGACGAGAGTCAGGCTGGCGCGGGGGAAAACAACCGGCATGCGACCGAGCAGCACGTGGTAGAGCGTGCTCGCCTGCGCCAGGTAGGCCACCTCGGCCGGCCCGGCCACGTAGGCCACGGTGGGGAGCAGGGTGTCCTGCACGAGCGGTCGCAGAAGCACATTGGGCGTGACGCGCTCGTGATGGCGGTCAAGTTCGGCGAGCAATTCACTCCGGCTCAACAGGCCATGCGCCGCCACCTCGAAGTTTTCGCGGCGACGCCGCACCGGCTGGCGCGCGCTGTCCACGTTCAGGAACAACAAGGTGGCATTCTCGCGCACATGAACCTGGTTGTGGTAGCCAGCCTGGTCGAGAGCCCGCTGGCGCGCGAGCAAGCGCGCCTGCAAGTGCTCCGCCTCCTCTACCACACGCCGCAGCAGCGGAAGCCGCAGCGCGCTCAGCCGGGCG
>JACQTG010000137.1 GCA_016210895.1 Acidobacteriota bacterium | reverse complement strand
CGCCTGGATGCCCCCCGTGCGGAAATCGGCGACGGCCAGGCGCAGCTTCTCCACGCCCAGCCCTGTGCCGGTCCGAAACCAATCCTCCTGTGGGCGCAGCGCTGCCGCGCCAGCGGCCAGCACGGACAGCAAGGCGAGTCCAATCAGAAAACGAATCGGAATGCCTCGCCGGCGCCGCTTCATCGGTGAAAATCAAACCAGAACTCGACCATTACCTTGTCTCCGGCGTAGTCGGAAGGCAGGCGGTCGAGCGGGGCAGAGTCTTGGATGGCACGCAGCGCCGAGCGGTCCACCGAGGGCACGCCGCTCGAGCGCAGCATCTGGACGTTGACGACCATACCATCGCGCAGAAT
This sequence comes from Acidobacteriota bacterium, assembly GCA_016210895.1. Next base: position 9,212 of record JACQTG010000137.1, on the reverse strand, counting down.
TTCAAAGGTAATGACCACCCGCGGCGCAAAACGCACGTAGGGATCAATCGTCGAAGTCAGCCAGTTGCTGCTGACCCGCCGCCGCACGCTCTCCACGTACCACGGATAGCGATTGCCGAACGCTCCCCCGGAACCAAACGCCATCCCGCCTTCCGCCCCACCCACCTGGAACGGCGTGTAGGGTAAGGCGGGCGGACCGCCTTGGCCGTAGGGAATAGCTTCGGGCGGCGCTTCGGCCTGAGAAGGCTGTGGGGCGGCTGGCGGCTGGCGGGTAGCGCCGGTCGTTTCAGGTGGGGAAGGGGCCTGGCGGCGGGCTACCCGGCGTGGTTCTTCGCCGAAGCGCGGCAGCTCGGTGGCGCGCTCGGGCGGTGGGGGCTTTTGCGGCTCGCTCCGGTAGAGCCCTTTCGATTCAGTGGCCCGCTGGCTCGGCGTCACCACTTCCGGCCGCGGCAGCGGAATTCCTGGAAGCTCGCGCACCAGCGAAACACTCACCGCGCTGCCACCCGGCCCGCCCCAGGCCTCGCCGCGATGGTGTGGTGGCGGCACCGCCACCAGCAGCGCGACCAGGAGAAGCGAGTGCAGGCTCGCGGACACGACGAGCGGCCGCTTCAAGTCTTGCCGGCTCGCACCCGCTTGCGCCATCGCCGCTAGCTACCCCTCCGTGTCTCCAGCGGTTCGGTCACCACGCTAATATTTTCGATGCCGGCTTGCCGGATTGTGTCCATCACGGTGGCGAAGACGCCGAAGGGCACCGACTCGTCGCAGCGGACGAAGACCGCCGCGCCGGCCGATGGCAGGGCTTCGCCGCGCAGGCGGCGCCGGAGCTGGTTGATGTTAATCGGGTCGTTGCCGAGATAGAGGCGCTGGCCGCGATCAATCGTCACCACCAGGCGCTCCTCGGCGATGGCCTTCACCGTCCGCGTCTTCGGCAGGGCCACTTCGATCCCCGACTGCAGGATGGGCGCGGTAATCATGAAGATGATCAGTAGCACGAGCACCACATCCACGAAGGGGGTGATGTTGATGTCGGACAGGGAACTGGCGGTGTGCCGCTGTCGGAGCAATCCTGCCATAGAAAAACCCTCCCGATCAGGAGTAGAGCTTCTCAGCGCGGGCGACAAACTCCAGGGTAAAGTTGTCCATGCGGGTGGCAAAGTTGCGGATTTGATGCAGGAAGTGGTTGTAGGCAATCACGGCCGGGATCGCCGCGAACAATCCCGCCGCCGTAGCGATCAAGGCCTCGGCAATGCCCGGGGCCACGGCGCGCAAGGTCGTCGCCCCGGCTTCTCCCAGCCCCATAAACGCATCCATCACACCCCATACCGTTCCGAACAAGCCGATGAACGGCGTCACCGAGCCGGTCGTGGCGAGGAAGCTCATCCAGCGCTCGAGCTTGCTCACCTCGGTGGCCGAAGCCAGTTGCAGCGCCACGGCAACGGCGTCCGGGTTGTTAACCTTCCCCTGGTGGGGATTGCTCTCGAGCTGCGCCTCGAGTTCTTTCATCCCGGCGCTGTAGACGGGGAGGAGCGGGCTCGCGGCAAAAGTTGCCGCCAGCGGCTGCGCCTCGGGGAATTTCTTGGCGCTGCGGAAGGCTTGCAGAAGCTTCTCGCTCGCCTCCCGTGCGCGGCGAAAGGTGACCTGCTTGCGGAAGATAATGGCCCAGGAAACGACGGAAAAAACCAACAGGATGAGGAGGACGATGCGGGCCACCCAGCCTGTCTGGGCCAGCAGACGGGCGAGGTCGCTTTGAATCAGCCAGAAAGCCTGAAGTTCCATACCCCTTTAGTGGGGCTTGCCCTCCGGACGCAAGCCTCTGCTTAAGCTAGCACAGCAAGCGCCCTCAACGCCACCAGTTTCAGTCGGTTCCCACCTTGCTGAGGTCGATACCCCGTGTTACAATCCCGCAGTGAATGGTCGAATATGACTCAGGGTGCCCCTAAAATCCCCCAGACCTTCTACATCGAGACCTTCGGCTGCCAGATGAACGTGCACGACTCGGAAAAGGTGGCCGGGTTGCTCCTGGGGCGCGGCTATCGGCCGGCTGGCTCGGCCGAGGAAGCCGACCTCGTGCTGCTCAACACCTGCAGCATCCGGGAGAAGGCCGAGCAGAAGGTCTTCTCGCGGCTGGGCCAGTTGAAGCGTGCGGCCCAAGCAGGGAAGAAAGTCATCGGCGTGCTCGGCTGCATGGCGCAGCTTCAAGGCGAAAAGGTTTTCGACCAGGCCCCCTACGTCAGCCTGGTGTGCGGCTCGGCCAGCTATCGCCACCTGCCCGAACTTCTGGTCCAGATTGACCACGGCGACCGTGCCACCGGCCTCGCCTACGACGACGAGGCCTTCGAGACCGAGTTTACCCGACGCAACAATCCTTTCCGTGCCTACATCACAATTATTGAGGGCTGCGACAAGGCTTGCGCCTACTGTGTGGTGCCGTTCACCCGCGGGCCGGAGCGCAGCCGGGCGAGCGACTCGATTCTCAAAGAAGTGCGGCAGTTGGCCGATAGCGGTACCACCGAGGTGCAATTGCTCGGACAGAATGTCAACTCCTACTGCGACCCGTCTCCGCGGCGGATGAGCTTCGCCGAGCTGCTGCTGGCGGCGGGTCAGGTGCCGGGGATTCGCCGCGTGCGCTTCACCACCTCCCACCCGCGCGACTTCAGCGCCGACATCGTCGCCGCCATCGACACCCAGCCCACCCTGTGCGAGCACGTCCATCTCCCCGTCCAGTCCGGCTCCACCCGAGTACTCCGGCGGATGCAGCGCGAGTACACGCGCGAGGAATACCTCGAAAGAATCGCATTGATTCACAAGGCGCGTCGTGCTATTAGCATAACGACGGATATCATCGTGGGCTTTCCGGGCGAGACCGAGAAAGACTTCGAGGAAACGCTGACCCTGCTGGATGAAGTCGGCTACGACGGCACTTTCTCCTTCAAGTACTCCCCCCGGCCGAACACACCGGCGCTCCAGTTGGGCGATCAGGTCCCGGAAGAGGAGAAAGGGCGGCGGCTGATGGTCTTGCAGGCGCGGCAACGACAGATCCAGCAGGCGCGCAACGAGGCACTCGTGGGCCAGACGTTCGATGTCCTGGTGGAAGCGCACAACCCGCGCCAGAACCAGTACATGGGCCGGCTCGGCACAAACCGCGTGGCCAACTTCGAAGCCACCGATGTCGAGCTGGGCAGCTATCGCCACGTGCGGATCGAGCGCGCCGGGCCGAACAGTCTGGTGGGCGAGCTGGTGGACGAACAACGCGTTTTCGGAGCGTGAACCAGGGCGGGCGAAAAGGGGACAGGGCCGTGATGGAAATCGAGATGAAGATCCGCGGGTTGATGATGGACCCGGTCACGAATATGCCCATCGTGATCCTGAAGGACGTGCGCGGCGACTCCATCCTGCCCATCTGGGTCGGCGTCTACGAGGCCAACGCCATCGCCCTGGAAATCGAAAAGGTGCAGACGCCGCGGCCGATGACCCATGACCTAATCAAGAATGTGCTGCTGGGACTCGACGTACGCGTGCAGAAGATTGTGGTCAATGACCTCCGCGACGACACCTTTTATGCTCTCATCTGGCTCGAACGCAACGGCCAGGTCATTACCATCGATTCCCGCCCGAGCGATGCGCTCGCCCTGGCCCTGCGCACCGACGCCCCCATCTTCGTAGACGAGGAAGTGTTGAAATCATCCCGCCTGGCCAGCGCTATTTCGGATAAAGTCAACAACGAAGAGCTGCGGCGCTGGCTCGAGAACTTGGACGAGGACGACCTCGGCAAATACAAGATGTAACCGCAAGGGAGGGCGCAAAACTCGAGCTTGGCGACGATCATCGCAATCGCCAACCAAAAGGGAGGGGTAGGGAAAACCACCACGGCGATCAATCTCGCTGCCGCCGTGGCCCAGCGTGGCCGTCGTACCCTCCTCGTGGACATCGATCCCCAGGCCAATTGCACCATTTCCTTCCTCAACCCCGATGATGTCCAAGAATCGATTTTTGACGTGCTCTCTGACCACCGCATGCCATTGGACGCCCTCGTCCGCGCCACCACCACGCCCAACCTCCTGGTCGCACCTTCGCGCATCTCGCTGGCAAAGCTGGAGCAGATTCTGGTGGGGCAGTTCGACGCCCCGTTCCGCCTGAAAGACGCCTTGACGACAGTGCGCGACCGCTTTGACTACATCGTGATCGATACGCCGCCTGCGCTCGGTATTCTGACGGTGAACGCGTTGGTCGCCTCCACCCATCTGCTCGTGCCCATCCAGGCCACCTACTTTGCGCTCGAAGGCACCGACGACTTGCTGGAAACCTTTGAACGCATCCGCGCCCGCCCCAACCCCGATCTGCAACTCCTGGGCGTGCTCATCACCATGTACGACCCGCGCACGAACATCGCCCGCGACAGCCTGAACCAGATCAAGACTGTCTTTGGGGACAAACTGTTCAAGACCCAGATCAGCCGCAGCGTGCGGCTGGAAGAAAGCCCCGCCTACAAGGAAAGCGTGTTGACGTTTGCTCCCAAGTCACCGGGAGCGGTGGATTTCCAGAAACTCACCCGTGAGGTGCTCGAACGTGTCGAAGCGAATCGGCTTGCCCCCCACCGTTAGGATGCGCCACGACTATCACTACGTGGAGAGCATCACCCAGCTCACCGGCGCCGCCATCGGCCGGATGATCCCGCTGGATCGGCTGCGGCCCAACCCCAACCAGCCACGCAAGGAGCTGGGCGACCTGCGCGACCTCACGCATTCCATCCGCGAAAAGGGAGTCTTGGAGCCGTTGCTCGTCCGCTACGACCCCGAAGACGATATGTACACCATCATCTCGGGCGAGCGTCGCTTCCACGCCGCCAAGGCCGCGGGCCTGCAGGAGGTTCCTTGCATCGAAAAGGACGCCGACCGCGCCGAAGCCTTGGAAATGGCACTGATCGAAAACCTGCAGCGCAAGGACTTGAACCCGTTTGAGGAGGCGGAGGGCCTGGCTCAGCTGTCGGAGGAATTCGACTACACGCACGAAGAGATCGCGCGGCGCATCGGTAAATCCCGTGCCACGGTGTCCGAGACCCTGGCGCTGCGCACGGTTCCCCCGGCTGTGCGGCAGCTCTGTGCCGAGCGGGGAATTATTTCCAAGTCGCTATTGCTGCAAGTCGCGCGCGAGCCGAACGAGCGCAAGATGCTCGAGTTGGTGAACCGGCTGGCGAGCGGAATGAGCCGCGAAGAAGCCCGCGCTGAGCGCCGAACCGATCAGGTGGCCCGGCTCAAACCCTTCGTCTATACTTACCGCAACCCCGACGGAAGTTTTGAGCTGCGCTTGCGTTTCCGCAAATCGGTTGTGCCGCGCCGCGAAATCATCGAAACCCTGCGCGCCATCCTCACCGCCTTGGAGCAGCAGGTCAACTAGAGCAGGGAAGGGGGCCCCGGGCCGAAGGGTGTGGAGATGCTCCTGCCTGAACTCACCGACGACCACGTCCGCATCCTCGAGCGGCTGCGGGCTACCGGCTTCGAACTCGTGGCCTTCCCGTTGTTTCCCGCCCACATCGGCGTGCGCCAAGACAATTGTGTCGCCCTGCTCGAACCCCGGGCCGCCGGAGAGTTCGGAATCGTCGGGCAACCGAGCTACCTCGTGGACGGCAACCTCTCAGTCAAAGTCGACCGCGGTGACGGCATCTATTTCGTTTGGAAATCAGAGCGCGTGGAGGCCACGCCCGCACGCCTGGCCCGCTTGAGGGAATTCGAGGCGGCCCTGCGGCAATCCCTGGTCGGCGCGCCGTAAAGCAATTGACACCCATCGGGGCGGCTGCTAGACTGTGGGGAGGAAGTTAGAGGATTCACTTGGGTGATCCAGTTTCTGAGGCCGCCGGGTCCCGTGGGACTTAGCGGCTTTCTTGCTTTGAGGAGACTATGACAGGGTCAATCAAGAAAATCGTGGCTGATCGGGGCTTTGGCTTTATCAGCAGCGATCAGGGCGAAGTGTTCTTCCACCGGTCCGTTCTGGCCAACAGCTCCTTCGAGTCCTTGCAACCCGGGCAACAGGTTGAGTTCGAAGCCGAGCGCGGGCCGAAGGGGCTCCGCGCCACCAGCGTACGCGTACCCGCCCCCTGAAGCCTACCGACTACGCGCTGACTTATCCCCTCACGTCTACTCGGGGAGAATTTGCAGCGGTGTGGTGAGCTCCACCTGGAATTCCGCACCGGCGTCCAAGTAGACGTGTCGTCGCCGCCGCGCCAACATCGCGCCTCCGCCAATGCCAGCTCCAATGGCAGCCCCCGCAGGACCCCCAGCTAGGCCGCCGACTACAGCACCCGCCCCGGCTCCGGCGCCGGTCCAGGCCGCCTCCTTCCTCGGGGTGCTCGTGCTGCGCATAGTTCCCTCGGAGGTTACGTCGACCACTCCCTGCGGATTGTCCACCGTACGGATGACGGCCACGAGGGAATAGGTTTCGCCCGTGGGCAACTCCAACTGGTCAAATACCACCCGCAACTCACCGCGGCCAAACAACCGGCCCGGCTTCTTGACGTGGCGCAGCTTGCCGGTAAGGATGCTGCCCACCGGAATCAGCTTCTCGCTGGCGAAGACGAAGGGTTGAACGACAGTGGCGCGGACGGCGTCGTGGGGCGTGCTGAACTCCGTGCTGAGGGGAATGTCGTTCCGCAGGTGGAGAACCGTGCCCGCGGGAAGGGTAACGGGTTCGGCCGCCAACGGACTGGCCGCGACGAACGCGACGGTCAGTCCCAGCAGCCAACGGACATAATTGACTTTCATGCTCAGCCTCCAAAGCTCACGGCTGAGCCGAGCCCTGATGGAAACTTTCGCGCGCCAACTTCTTTCTAGCACAGACCACGCGCAGGGAACAAGCAGTTTTCGGCTGATTTGACCCCCTCGGAATGGGCGGCTATACTGAGTGAAATGGCAAGCATCCTGAAGGAAATTGCGGAAACGGGCGTCACCCTGGCCAAGGGCTTTTCGGTCACGCTCCGCAATCTATTCCGCCCGACGGTGACCGAAGACTATCCCGACGAGCCGGTCCACTTCGAAGTACGCTATCGGGGTTTGCATGTCCTCCACCTAGACGAACACGGCCTGGAGAAGTGCGTTGCCTGCTTTCTCTGCGCCGCTGCCTGCCCGGCCCAGTGCATTTACATCGAAGCTGCCGACAACACGGCCGAGCACCGCATCAGCGCCAGCGAGCGCTACGCCAGGGTGTACAACATAGACTACTCGCGCTGTATTTTCTGTGGCTATTGTGTGGAGGCCTGCCCGACCGACGCCATCACCCACGGCCACGGTTTCGAGCTCGCCACCTACGACGTCACCGCCTTGCTCTATCGCAAGGAGCAATTGCTCCAACCGGCGCCCAAGCCGCGCTAGCGCCGCCGGCGCGCCTTCCTGCCTTTCTTGCTGCCTTTCTTGCTTCCTTTCTTGCTGCCTTTCTTGGCCTTCGCGGTGGCCATTTTCCGTCCGCTGCGCGCCGGAGGCGACTGGCGGGCTTGTTCAATCGGTGGGGCAGGCTCGGTCATGCGGCGGGGGTCGAGAATCTCTTCCAGTTGCTTCCGGTCGAGCAGCTTCCGTTCCAGCGCAACCTCGACCACGGTGCGTCCCGTGCGCCGGGCTTCTTTCGCAATCTCGGCTCCGCGTGCATAGCCGATGTAGGGGTTGAGGGCGGCGACGACCTGCTCGGTGGTTTCGGCATAACGGCGGCAGCGCTCTTCGTTGGCGGTGATGCCTTCGACGCAGGCAGCGGCGAACTGCTGGGTAGTATTCTTAAGGATTTCGGTGGCGTGGAGGACGTTCCAGGCCATCGTCGGCATCATGGCGTTGAGCTCGAGTTGTCCCGCCTGCACGGCGAGCGCCGTGGCTACATCGGCGCCCACCACCTGGAAGGACACCATCGTCACCAGCTCGGGAATCACCGGATTCACCTTGCCCGGCATGATCGAAGAGCCGGGCTGCAGGGCGGGAAGATTGATCTCGGCGAAGCCGGTGTTGGGACCGCTCGAAAGCAGCCGCAGGTCGTTCGAGATGCGGATCAATTCCAGCGCATAGTTCCGCAAAGCACTCGAAGCGACAGCCATAACCAAGTTCGACTGCATGGCGTAGCGCATATCCCTGGTCGGGACCAGTGGCTGCCCGGAGATCTCGCTCAGATGCTTCACTACAAGGTTCTGATAGCGCGGGTGGGTGTTGGCGCCGGTGCCCACCGCGGTGCCTCCCAGACCCAGCTCGCGCAGCGTGTCCTGTGCATGCTTGAGCTGCTCGTGGCAGCGGGCAATCGCCACCGCATAGGCCGCGAACTCCTGGCCAAGCCGAACCGGCATGGCGTCCTGCATATGCGTGCGTCCGGCTTTGATGATGTGGTCGAATTGCTGACCCTTGAAGGCAAAGGCACGGCCCAGGCGCTCGACCTGCGGGAACAGTTCCTCCAGCAGCAGGATGGCCGCCAAACGCATGGCGGTCGGGATGACGTCGTTCGTCGACTGGCCAAAGTTGACGTGATCGTTGGGATGAACCACGGAATAGTCCCCGCGTCTCCCGCCGAGAATTTCAATCGCCCGGTTGGCGATGACCTCATTGGTGTTCATGTGGAAGCTGACGCCCGCGCCCGCCTGGTAGACATCGACCACAAACTGGTCATCCAGCTTGCCGTCGATGACCTCCTCAGCCGCCTGGATGACAGCCCCCGCGCGCCGCCCGTCCACGAGCCCCAACTCCCGGTTGGCCAACGCGGCCGCCTTCTTGATCAAGCCCATCGCCCGAATCAGTGCCGGGTGGGCCCGCAGCCCACTAATCGGATAGTTCTCAACGGCCCGCACCGTCTGAATCCCGTAGTAGGCCTCCGACGGGACTTCCTTCTCGCCCAATGAGTCCTTTTCCATCCGCGTGTTCATCACTTTTGCCACTGTCGCCATGTTATACACTCCCCCCCGCACTCACGACCAAGGATACTCCCGCCCCCAACTGAGGAACAAGCCTTCCGGGCCCTTCGGCTGCCCAAGGAGATCCACAGGCCGCACACGGAGCGCTCATCCCGATATTCCGATAAGATATATTATGTAAACTTAGGCCGCTAAACTCGTGGGGCCGTGCCGACGCACACATCCAGCGGAGGCTATTCCCCTTCTGCGTATCTCTGGGCGATGGGAAGTCGGCGACCCAGGCCAAACGCCTTCGGTGTCACCTTGAGCCCTGGGGGTGCCTGGTAGCGCTTGTATTCGCTCCGGT
>JACQTG010000140.1 GCA_016210895.1 Acidobacteriota bacterium | reverse complement strand
GTGGCCTTCTTCGCCGGCCTGGGCAACGCCACGCTGATCGCCATCTACGACTACCTCGGCTACCAGAACGTCTGTTACCTGGGCGGGGAGATTCGCGAGCCGGTGCGCGTGATCCCGCGCGCCATCATCATTTCCATCCTGGCTATCGCCGTGCTCTACTTTGTGATGAACGTAAGCCTGATCAGCGTGATTCCCTGGCGGGAGGCGATGACCTCGAAATACATCGTCTCCACCTTCATGGAGCGCGTCTACGGCCCGGGCGCCGCACAAGTGGTGACCTGGCTCATTCTGATCGCGGCCTTTGCTTCCGTCTGGTCACTCATGCTGGGCTACTCGCGCATCCCCTTCGCCGCGGCGCTCGACGGCGGTTTCTTCCGCGTCTTTGCCCGGACCCATCCGCAAAAGCGGTTCCCCCACGTGTCGTTGCTCGCCGTGGGTGGCGTGACCGTACTCTTCAGTCTGCTCTTCAAACTGCTGACCGTGATCAAGGCGCTGATGGCGATTCGCATCCTGATTGAATTCGTGGCCCAGGCCATCGCCATCTTCACCCTGCGGCGCACCGGCGCCCATTTTCCCTTCCGGATGTGGCTCTACCCACTGCCGGCGCTGATTGCCATTGGCCTCTGGATAGTCCAGTTCATCGCCACCGGAGCACGGTTCATCCTGATCGGGTTGGGCGTGCTGGCCGTGGGGATAGCGGTTTATCTTGTGCGGGCGCGCGTGCTCGGAGAATTCCCCTTCACCGCCGGTTCTTCAAGGTAAGGACTTCCGGAAAGGCCCGGGTATGGGAAAATAGGCGTATGCCTCCACGCTTGAAAGTGCCTGCGCTACTGACCCTCTTATGCCTGGGGCTCGGCGCTGGGGTCCTTTGGGCCCAGACGCAACCTGACCGCGACTGGCTCGAGCGCCTGCCCGTTATCACCACCATCGCCTACATCACCGCCCACCCGGACGACGAAAGCGGCGCGGTGATCAGCTACTTCGCGCGCGGGTTGAAGGCACGCGTCGTCATTCTCTGCCTGACGCGCGGCGAAGGCGGGCAGAACACCTACGGGCCCGAACTGGGCGAGGAACTTGGGCGGCTGCGGACACGCGAGCTCGAAGCCGCGGCCCGCGCTTACGGCGCCGAGGTCCGTTTTCTCGACGCGCTCGACTTTGGCTACTCGAAGTCGGTCGAAGAAACCTTGCTGGTGTGGGAGCACGAGGCGGTGCTGGAGCGGCTAGTGCGGGCTTTGCGCGAACTGCAACCCGACGTGGTCATCGCCCGCTGGACCCCGGAAGCACCGGCTGGCGCGCACCACCAGGCCGCAGGCCTCTTGGCCCGTGAGGCCTATGCCCTCATCGGCGACCCGGCCGCCTACCCCGAGCACCTGAGTCAGGGCCTGAGCCCCTGGCCGGCGCGCTATCTCATCAGCCACGCCCGAGGTTCCGAGGAAGGCGAGAACATTGGCGTCTCGGTGGACGAGCTTGATGCGGACACCGGCAAGAGCTACGAAGACATCGGCTGGGAAGGCTTCCGCCAGCATCGCAGCCAGGGACTCGACCGTATTCCGCGCGAAGGGTTCCGCGGCCGTTCTTACTTCCTGCACGTGGATGCGCTCCGCCTGGCGGCGCCCATGCCACGGCGGGCGCAGGATCTGGTACAGCAACTAGACGCCCTGCCCATCGTCTTTCCCCGCGTCGGCATTTTGCCGGCCTGGCAAGAACGCCTGGCAGAAGTGGACCAGCTTGCCCGGGCCGCTGCCAGGGTCACACCCGCAGACGCAGCGGCCAAGCTGATTTCTGGCGCCGAGGTGCTGGCGGAGTTGCAGGCAGAACTCGCCGAGGAGCCATCTGCGGCAGCGGCGCGCGCCGTGGTCGAGTCTCGCCAGACCGCCTTTCTGCACGGGGCGGCGAAGCTGGCGGGGATTGAAGTGCGGGCCGTGGCGGACCGCGCGCGGGCCGTTCCGGGGGAGCGTTTTCGCCTGCGGCTCAGTGCGCGCCGAGGAGCCTCCAATGGCATGGCCCGACCGCCGATGCAGGTAACGGAGGTGCAACTTGCCGCTCCCGCGGACTGGCTCACCGAAGCCGTAATGAAGGAAAGCTCGGAGAATGGGCTTGTGCTCGAGTATGCAGTCAGCGTCCCGGCCAGCGCCCGGCCGGGCCCGCTGCCGCTCACCGCCAGTGCTGTGATCGCGACACGCAACTTGCCGTTCGCCTTGCCGGCCGCATTGCGCGGGCCGCAGGGCGAGCCCTTGAGGGTTGTGTCTCGGATTCAGTTGTCGCTCGAACCGCCGCTGCGGCTGGTGCCGACGACGCTCGCCGGCGGATTGCTCGATTGGGAAGTGCGAGGCGAACGCCACGCCGCCACCGACGAACCCGTGGAGGTACAGCTCGAGGTGCCGCCCGGCTGGACGCCGCCGCTCCCACGGTCTGCGCAGGGACGCGCAGCGGGCTCCTTCCGCCTGCGCTTCCAGGTATTGCTGCCGGAGCGGCTGGAGCCAGGAAGTATCAGTTTGCAGGGGCAGGCCGCCGGGGCTGAGCCCGCCGCAGCGCGCGCCCAGGTGGTAGAGGTAACGGTGCCGCGGAATCTGCGCATCGGCTACATCGGCTTTAACAATGACCCGGTCCCGCCGCTGCTGGCGCAACTCGGCATCGGAGTGGATATGCTGGATGAAGAAACTCTCGCAGACACAAAACTCGACGCCTACGATGCCGTCATTGTGGCCGAGCGCGCCTACGATTTCCGGGAGGATTTGGCCGAGGAGACCAAGCGCCTGCTCGCCTACGTCGAACAAGGCGGCACGCTGTTGGTGGAGC